>JAYSPU010000045.1:0-14002 GCA_043721935.1 Bacteroidota bacterium
TTTCAAAATGAACTTTTAATTCTTCATTTTTTTTGTTCAATAACTTTCCTGTTAAAATAGGCAAAGAGCTGTTAAGTTATTAGAATGACCAGGTAAAAATTAATACTTTTGCGAATCAATACAAGTCAATGAAAAACAAAATAATCATTTTTGCATTGTTGCTTTTTCTGGTAGCAGATACTGTACTTTCTTTTAGTCATCAGTATAATTATCCATTAGACGGCGACTTTTCGAATATCGTTTTACCTGATCCTATTTTTGATGCAGTACTTAGTGACGCATTTGGAACAAAAGCTTTGTTACATGGAGAAATCTATCAGGCCCCAAATCGCTACTTTGCGCATCAGTCGATGATTACTTATTTTAAGACTGTTCCTTTCTATCTACAGTATTTCTTTTCACCACTTGATAGTATTTACATTGCCTGTGCAATCATAAAAACACTGACCCAATTAATCCTGGTATTTGTCATGACTTATCTGATCACAGGAACATTTAACCTGTTAAACAAATCATTTCTTCTGACTGCTGCACTTATCACAACTCTGTTTCAGAGCGGAGGTTTTCAGGAAACGATGGGCATTATCAATCCGAGTATTACGTATTTCTTTTTTTATAGTCTGCCGTTGGGATTTCTTATTATTTTGATTGTCCCTTTTTACAGATATTTTTTCAATGGTCAAGCCATCCGATACAATTATGCTTCGGTGATATTATGGATTGTAATAGCTATTTATATATCACTGAATGGTCCGTTGATTCCTGCAGTCATTTTAATAAGTCTGCCTTTGTTATTCTACAACATACTCCGTAAAAAAATAACATCTGACCGAAAAGTAAATGCGTTTCTTGTTTTCTTGTTTATTTTAAGTCTCTATAGCTTTTACATCGGACGATTCAACTGGGAAAATTTTGTTACGCTGTTACCTTTAAAGGAACGTTTTTTACGATTGCCAATTGGCCTTGGGAAATTATTTATTGAAAAACAACTTTTAGGATTACCACTGTTGACTGTTTTTACCCTTTTTAATTTTATTTGGATAACCCGGTTTTACACGGATGTCGAAGCAAAGAAAATTTCTTCTTTAATAAAATGGATTGGACTCTTTATACTAATCTATACAATCATGCTTCCATTCGGAGGTTATCGTCCGTACCGTTTTTACATCGTTCGGTCTGATACTTACATGCCGGTCATTCTCTTAATCGTATTCAGCTTTGGGCTTTCAAGTACTTACTTGTTAAAACAAGCAAGTGGAAAAACAAGTAAAATATTTGGAGCTGCTTTACTTATTCTCGGCTTCATCATGGCAAATGCAGATTTAAAAACAAAGTCTGAAAGCAAATACGAAAGAGCGGCCATTGAAAAAATCGCTGGTTCACCAAAGAATATTGTGAAACTCGACGACTGGTGTTCCATTTGGGCCTGGAACAAAAGAGACACTCCTGAAGATTCAAAAAATACGGCAGAACTTTTATACTATTTCCGAATAACTCCAACACTGAAATTATTTTATCAGGAATGATTTTTTAACTAGACATGAATACCCGAATTATTATTACTCTTTTACTTTTCAGTCAGCTGGCTTTTGGGCAAGAAACTCCTCCTACTACATCAAATGCTTCAATGGCCCTTGATTTTTGTTTTATAAATTTCCCAATGATGAAAAGAAATTATTCAGGTATAAATCTTGACATGAAGTTCTTTTCAGACCGAAAATTTATGGCAGGATTCACTTTCAATTATGTTCAGGGCAAAGTTACAAAGGATCTTAATTATTCATTTACAGAACCCATCCTCAATCATTACGAAGGTGGTATTACCGTTCAATATGGATTGATACGAAATCCAAATGCCTATATCAGTACCAGTTTTTCTACCGGTCTTATTTGGAATGTATATGGTGATGATGCCACCAGAGATGAGCTAACACAGGAATTACTAGACAAAGTAACCACCACTCAATTTTACATTGCTCCCGGAGCTGAATTTAATTTCCGTCTTTTCCCCAACATGACTGCTCCTCAAATTTATTTTACTGCCAAGTTAAAATACTTACTTCCTTTTGGCTATCCCCGTTTTGGCGCACCCTCTGACTTTTCCGGATATTACATAGGAGCCGGTGTTACGTTGATAGGATTGATAGCGGAATAAAATTGTATTAAGTATTGGGTTTCAAAAAATCTCTGTGGGCTCTATTGTCTCTTTTTTCTCTGTGTCAAAAAAAAATTAACAAGGTATCGAAATCGTAAACTCAGTAAATTCACCTAGCTTTGAGTGAACTGTCAAATCACCTTGATGTATTTTAATAATTTCATTGCAAATACTCAGACCCAGACCAGTTCCTTGCCCGGGCGCTTTTGTAGTGTAAAAGGGTTCAAAAATTCGTTCCTTAATTTCATCAGGAATTCCATTACCATTATCATGAACTTTGATAATGACAGTACCGTTCATTCGCAAAGAAGTAACGGTAAGCAGAGGATAATAACCTTCACCTAAAGCAACTTGTTTCTCTTCCATTGAAAAAAAAGAATTGCTGAATAAATTAAGTAAAACACGCCCTACATCAGCAGCAACAATTTGAACATCGTTAAGATTCGGTGAAAAATGACGATTCACTGCGCAAATAAAATCAGGATCCTGAACCTGCATTGCATTTATTGCAATTGACAAATGTGATTCACACAACTGATTAATGTTACATAATGCTTTTGTAGGCGAGGCAGTTCTGGAATGATCCAACATATTTTTAACAATACTTTCAGCGCGGATACTATGTTTTTGAATGTTCCACATTGCATGCTGAAGACTGGAAATTACTTCTTCCTTCTCTTTGGACCAGTGCTCATCTTTTAACTCATCTAATAATTCACTGGACAGTTCAGAAAAATTATGAATAAAATTTAGTGGATTCCGGATTTCATGTGCAATGCCGGCAGATAGCTTACCCATAGAGGCAAGTTTTTCCTGACGAATCAATTGCTCTTGAGTTGATTTTAGTTTTTCCAACGATTTTGCTAATTCTGCATTCTTTCGTTTTTTTAAATTGTTTGTATTGACTAAAAACAATATCATCAAAACGAAAAACGTACACCCAACAATAAACAAATTTTTAAGTGACCGTTGCTTTTGAATCAGAGAATCCTGGATGGCTGATTGCTTTGCTAATTGAAGTGTACTCTCCTGATCTGCTTTCGCTATTTCATATTTGGATCTGATACTTGCCAAATCATACGACTTACGTTCATTCATCATTGAATCCTTTAGATCAAGATATTTTTCAAGATGTTCGACAGCTCCTTTATAATTTTTTTCTCTAAGTTCTAATTTATACGCAATATTCTCCGCCAATAGTATACCGGTAACGCTCGCTCTACCGTACTTTTGGCCTATTTCAATAACTTTTGATGCATATGAACGGGCCTTCTTATAATCTCCTTTATTATAATATATCTGAGCCATTTCACTGAAAAACATTTGTGTGCCTGATGGGTTTTCATCTAATTTACTATAGTAAATAGCTAATTTAATATTAGCCAGTGCTGAATCGCTCATATTCTGTCGGGCATAAAAAATTGCCCGCCCGAAATAATATTCGCGATAACCCACATTATCTGCTCCATATGTAATATACTTTTTTGCAATCATCAATCCTTGCTCCGCTTTTTGAAATTGAAAAAGTTCGGAAGAACATAGCGAATACAAATAAGAAGACCTTCTCCATCGCATCGTATCACCGGTTCGTTGGAAACAAGAGGCAGCATCGAAAAAACTTATTTGGCCATCGACAAAATTCCTTTGCAAATAATTAATCACACCAATTTGGATGGTACATTTACCGGTTTCCAGTACATTATTATTCTTATCAAAGATCCGCTGAGCTTTATATAAGTAATCAATTGCTGAAGGATAATTATATTCAGTGATTAGTGTCAATTTCCCTAATAGATAATATCCCTTACCAATTCCAACTTCATAATTCAATCCGACGCAATCATTGATTATTCTATTCAATACTTTACGGATTGAGTCAGGTTTTACAAACTGGCCATCATCTATTATCTCATAAAGAGAATCAATCTTTGAAACATTATTCAATGTTGGGGCAATCGCTGCAGTAACAACATCAGCCTTAAACAAAAGGACACTTGCAAAAAGTGTATAGAAAAAAAATCCGGAGATATATTTTACCATGAAGAACAGTCGGTTGGACAAAACGCTTGACCTAAAAATAATCTGGTTCCAGCTTTAGTGTCAATTTCAGTTTTGGTAGTTTGAATAGCTCTGATTGCCAGATTCAGTTGTCCGCTATCAACAACTAAATCAAAGGATAGCGCATTCATCGAACCATCTTTAAATACTTCATCGAAAATTTTCTTACTCAAAACAAACCCGGTAGTTTTATATTCGGTTTTATCTTCCAGATGTTGATTTCGATAATTTTCAACCATTTGCTTTAGTGAATCAGAAGTCATTTCGATTCCTCCACCTGCGACTTCATTTTTATAGCGATTCGTATTGTCACATGGCGAAACATCAGGGTTACCAACAGTGAGGGCATAAACATTAAACACAAGAGAAAGAAGCAATAGACAAAGAATTGTAATGTGGATTTTTTTCATGACGTTAGATTTTAACAGGTGAGAAGAGTTTTATAAAAATTTAATTTTTACCATTGAGAACAATTATCAGGACAAAATCCCTGAATCAAATAAACATTATCCGAAGCTGTTCCATCAATTTTTGTAAGATCTGTTTTATATCCTTTTACAACCAACGTTATATTCTCTTGATAGGATATTAAATCCAACGTTACACTATTGAAATCTTCAGTTTCAAAAATTTCATCAAACATTCTCTTCGTAAAAACAAAACCGGTTGGATGATTATTGTTCTGCTCAGGCGGAAAATTATTTCGGTATCTATCTACTAATTCAGCAGCTTCTGTTGCTTTTATCCGAAGTGCACCGGTAGTCTCTTTTTCGCTATAGCGTCCTTTGTTTTCACAAGGACTGACAAGTGAAGAATATTGATTTGCCTGATAAAAATTATAGGCAATCGAAATAATCAATAAAATAATCAGGATAATACAGTTCTTTTTCATATCAGTTATTTTTAGAAAATGTTAAACATAATTGATCTTATCAGATCAATTCTAATTAATAAGAATAATAAAACATTGAGTTTACTTACAGCCAATTTAATTAAATAAGCTATTACAGTCAACTAATAATTAGAATTTAGAGACTGAAACAAAATTCTCTCTTTGCAAAAATGGAAAGCAAGCAAGACCCAATTAATAAATTCGGATAAATGGGTTCTCTTAAAAAGAAAAGCCCTCGCTTTTGAGGCAAGGGCTTTAGTTGACCGACCAGGGCTCGAACCTGGACTCTTCTGAACCAAAATCAGACGTGTTGCCAGTTACACCATCGGTCAGTTTTGAGGAGGGCAAAAGTAATGATTTCGTTTAGTTTCCCAATATTTGAAGGAAAAAATATAAGCCTTCGGTGTGAATTATTTAATAATCAACAGGTTCTCTTTAGAATTCTCGGCTTTTGGAACGATCAGATGCCCGTTTAAACCGTAGGCTTTTCACCAATCAGGTATATATCCCAGCAACTGTCCAGACTCCCTTTTTGGACGGAGAAGTCTTTGGTTGAAATATCAGTGGTTTGATCAACCTTTTGCTGTAGCTTTTTACGCATCAGATTAGTAATCCAGTTGTATGGTTTTGCCAGCCAGGCGGAAGGAATGCGTTTATGTAAACCTAAAATATCCCAGCGTAAAATCATTCGGACAAACTTGCCGTTTTCTTCGTAGTAGCTATTCACGCGTTCATTGCCATTCAATCCCTGCAATTGAAAAATCGCACTGGTTGATGCGACCTCTGACTTCATCTCATCGAAGGTGTATTCGTGAATGTGAAATGGGTTTTTTGCAAACGACTTTTTGATGTTCGGTGTTGTCACCAGAAATTTCCCTCCCGGTTTTAGAACACGAAGACATTCGCGAAGAAACTCGTTACGTGGATGAATGTGTTCAATAAATTGAAACGCTGTGATGACGTCATAAGTATTATCTGCAAATGGTAACGGTGGAATCACTGCATATTTGAAGTCAATATTTCCAATTGATTGATATCTTATTGCATTATCATCTACTGTCGATTGGTCGTAATCAAGACCGGTAATCGAGGCGGATGTAGCAGCCATAAGCGCCGTTCCGTAGCCACGACCACAACCGACATCCAGTACTTTTTTGCCTTTGATGTACGGCACTGCAAATTCGTACGCAAACATGCAACGTTGATAGGTAACATTATTTGCCTCATCGTGTTGGGCTCTCTCGTGCGTCATACTATCTGAATGTAAAGTTGAGTGGGATGCAAATGTAAAAGATTTTGCAAATAATAAGCTGCCGGGAAAGTGTTATTCTCCTTCTATTACAGACCATTTATCTGTTCACGACTAAAAATCGTTTACTGATAAAATTGCCATCTTCCAAAACCAGTCGAAGAAAATAAGTTCCATTCGATAACTGATCTGTGGGAATCATCAGGTCTTTGGCTGTTTCAATCTTTCTGAGACAACGACCATTTGAATTGTAAAGTTCAATGTTCTTTACCGGGATTCTATCTGTCCTGATATTGATAAAGGCGTTCGCAGGATCAGGATAGAGTTGAATCTGCTCGTAAGCTCTTTCATTCATGGAAGTCCAGAACGATAAATCACCCTTGAACAAATGATTACCAAATCCTTCATTCTCATCGGTCAGGTAAATCGATTTATCATCCACGAATGTAATTCCTTCTTTTTTCGTCCGACTACCGCTGATGGAAAGTCTGGTGTACATTCCGGTGAAAAAATTTGTTGAAGTAAAATTTTGGAATAAATGTAGTTTAGTATTAGAGAGTAAAATAACAGTTGAACCATCCGGACTTATATCGGCACCGGTGATGCGATCGTTGATATAAAAACTGTCAATGAATGTTGCATTGTAACTACCCGGTGAGTCGGGAATAGAGTACAATTTGGTATACCCTGTGGCTATACTATCTCCTTTAGTAAAAATGAAAAGCTGGTTTTGGTAATGAAAAAATCCCTCCGCATCAAAATTCATCCATGGAGAAGGGAATAATTGCTGATCAGGATATGAAAAGAAAATAGGAACGGCAGCAGCAAATGACAGAGTGGTATCAGATGGATAAGGAATACGGTAAACCCTCAGATTTGTACGTTGACAGAGATTATTCCCAAAATCCCCGATGAACATATACTGTCGCGCTGAATCATGGGTCAAATCTTCCCAATCATAATTTACAGCATTGATAATAGTTAGAGTGTCGAGTACATTTCCCACATCGTTGATCCGGTATAGATGATTATCACCATAACCATCGTTGTGCGTCCAGAAACTATTTCCTTCAGCATAATCCAACCCTGAATCTTCATACAAATTGGCCGGCAAAACTCCTTTCACCTGAAGAAGTATACTCGGACTAAACCCGAAAACTTCTGTTGAAAGGCAAAGTATGACTACTAATAAAGGATACTTGAAGCGAAAAGACATAAAGAAAGGTAGCTGCGAGGTTTTAAGTGGGTGAACAAAAATAGGAATTCAATGCAATAACACAAGAAATTCAGAACTAATCTTCCGTTGAAAATGATTGGTTTCCATGAGCCAGTATTTTGCCCAAATAGTGGCTTATTTTAATTATTTTATACCTTCGCAGGCATTCAAAAACCCGATCTATCAACATGAATTATCAGCGGATTAATAACATTACAGGCTGGTTCGTTTTCCTCATCGCAGCATTTACATTTATTTCTACCATCGAACCTACAGGTAGCTTTTGGGATTGTGGAGAATTTATAGCCACAGCGAATAAACTGGAAGTTGGACACCCTCCCGGCGCACCTTTATTTTTAATGCTTGCAAGAGTTTTTATCTTATTTGGTGGTGATAATACTGCGATGTATCCGATTTTAGTAAACATTCTTTCAGCCTTAATGGCAGCGTTTACCATCCTCTTTTTATTCTGGACGATTACGGCTATGGCTCGTAAAATTGTTCTTGCAAAAGGAGAAGCAAGCATGGATCGTATCCTTGCTGTTATGGGTGCCGGTGTCGTAGGTGCATTAGCCTACACTTTTTCAGATTCCTTCTGGTTTTCTGCTGTTGAAGGTGAAGTATATGCAAGCTCATCTTTCTTTACAGCCATTGTGGTTTGGGCCATTTTTAAATGGGAGAAAGTTGCTGATGAAAAACACAACCTGCGATGGATTATTCTGATCGCATATTTAATGGGATTAAGTATTGGCGTTCACTTATTGAATCTCCTAACCATTCCGGCTATTGCATTTGTTTATTACTTCCGCAAATATGACGTCACAACTAAGGGAGTAATATTTACTGCGCTCATTGGAACCGCTATTCTGGGAATCGTTCAATACGGAATAATTCTGCAAATGCTGACATGGGCCGGTTCATTCGATTTGTTTTTTGTCAATACCCTCGGCATGCCATTCGGTACCGGAATTATTTTTTATCTATTACTCATCATTGGTGGAATTATCTGGGGCTTACACTATACAAAAAAGAAAGATATGCCGGTTTGGAATACAGCTTTGTTGTGTACCACTTTTATCTTAATCGGTTATTCTTCGTTTGCACAAATTGTAGTTCGTTCAAATGCAAACCCACCGTTAGATGAAAACAATCCGGAGAATGTATTCACAATGATCTCTTATCTGAAACGTGAACAATACGGAGAGCGTCCATTATTTTATGGACAATATTACAATGCAAAAGTCATAGACCAGAAAGAAGGCAATATGAACTATGCAAAAATCAGTGGTGTCGATAGATATGTAGAAGCGGGACGAAAGGTGGAAGCTGTGTACGAGCCGGACAAAACGACTCCATTTCCAAGGATGTGGTCTAATCAGGCAAATCATATAGCAGAGTATAAAAAATGGGCAGATGTTAAAGGAGATCGAACACCCTCTTTCGGAGAGAATCTGAAATTTTTCTTTGTTTATCAAATGGGAGAAATGTATTGGCGCTATTTCATGTGGAATTTTGCCGGACGTCAAAATGATCTACAAGGTCCCGGCGGTATTACAAAAGGAAATTGGATCAGCGGTATTAAGTTCATCGATGAGATGCGACTCGGACCACAGGATAAAATTCCTGAGACAATGAAAAATAACAAGGCTCGTAATACCATGTTCTTCCTTCCATTCATTTTAGGAATCATCGGCATGGTTTACCATTATTCGCGTGATAAAAAAGATGCATGGATTGTTATGTTGTTATTCTTCTTTACCGGAACTGCCATTGTTATTTATCTGAACGGAACGCCGCTTCAGCCGCGTGAACGAGACTATGCTTATGCAGGATCTTTCTATGCATTTGCTATGTGGATTGGTATTGGCGTCCTTAGTTTGTACGAATTTTTAAAGAAAAAAATATCGGGTACAACTGCGGCAACACTTGCCTCAGTAATCTGCCTTGTTGCTGTTCCATTTGTAATGGTAAAAGCAGAATGGAACGATCACGATCGTTCACAACGATACACATCCCGCGATTTTGCAACCGATTACTTGAATTCGTGTGATAAGAACGCAATTCTCTTTACCAATGGGGACAATGATACATTCCCATTGTGGTATGCACAGGAAGTGGAAAACGTACGGACAGATGTTCGTGTTGTCAATCTGAGTTTATTGAACACCGACTGGTATGTTGATCAATTGAAAAGAAAATATTACGATTCTGATGCAATAGCATTATCCTGGACATCCGATAAATACAGTTTGGGAAAACGCGACTACATTCCATATTACGATCGTGGCATTAAAACATCAGTGGAGTTAAAAGAACTGGTTGACTTCATGGGAAGTGATGATGCGAATGCAAAAGCAAGAACTAATAACGGAGAAGAAGTAAATTATTTCCCTTCTAAAAAAGTCCGTTACACTGTCGACAAAACGGCTGTTCTTGCTAATCATGTAGTGAGTCCTGATGATTCTGATAAGATTGTCAGCGCAATGGAATGGGAAATTTCCGGAAACTACCTGATGAAAAATGATCTGATCATTTTAAATATCATCGCCAACAACAATTGGAAACGACCAATCTATTTTGCTACAACAGTTGGTTCAGACAATTATCTCAATCTCGAGCCTTACTTTCAGTTGGAAGGATTAACGTATCGCATTGTTCCGATTTTTACTCGTTCTAATAACGAAGTTGTTCCTGGTCGTGTGGAAACGAGTAAAATGTATGAAAACGTCATGACCAAATTCAAATTTGGAAACATGAATCTTGAGAGTGTTTATCTGGATGAGAATAACATGCGGATGACGACTAATTTCAGAATTAACTTCTCTCGTCTTGCAGAAGAATTACTCAACCAGGGCAAACGTGATTCTGCTGTAAACGTTTTGGATAAATGTGTTTTTGAAATGCCTGACAAAACAGTGCCTTACAATTATTTCATGGCAAAAATTGCTGAATTGTATTATCGTGCTGCCGGTGTATTAAACTCAAGCAACTTGCAACAAGCAAATGATCTGGAATTAAACAAAAAGAATGATCTGATTGGAAAAGGAAATGCTATTTCAGAACGTCTATTAAAAATCTACGGAGACAATCTTAATTATTATCTAAGCCTGAAAGGAACTTCGTATTTCAAATACACAGAACAGGAAATGAGTCAGTCACTTTACATTCTACAATCATTAACAGCAACATTAAAACAAACCAATCAAACTGAACTAGCCGCTAAAACGGAAAAGACATTTATGGATTATGCACAGCGGGCAGGCTTCTAGGCAGTTGTCAATCGGGCAGTTGTCAGTTGGACAGTTGTCAGTTGTTCAACTAGTTTGTTGGAGGTTTTAAAAAAATAAAAACAACACAGCCCATGAATTTATTCATGGGCTGTGTTGTTAAGTGATAAATGCCAAATTTCAGTTGACGAATATCATAAAATCAATAACCCATGAATAAATTCATGGGCGGAATGAAGAACTGACAGGGACAAAAATTAAAAGTCTATGAATAAATTCATGGGCGGAATGAAGAATGGGCAAAATGACGGTTCAGGAGAAAACAAAAATCACCAGCCCATGAATTTATTCATGGGTACAATAACACACAGACAGAAGGCAAAAAATCAATTGACAAGTTACAAGAGATAACAAAGAATTTCATTCCCAATTAACCAATAACGGTCCAACTGACTAACTGACCAACTGCCTAACTGACCAACTGACCAACTGAAATGAAATTGATCCACAAACTATTCAAATACGTTACCTGGAAACTACCGACGGTAGATAAGGTTTTGTATCTGACATTTGACGATGGGCCAATTCCAAAAGTAACACCATGGGTATTGGACGAATTAAAAAAATACAATGCTTCTGCTACATTTTTTTGCATTGGTGATAATGTCGAAAAACATCCTGCTGTTTTTCAATCGATCAATACAGAAATACATGCAATCGGAAATCACACGATGCATCATTTGAATGGATGGATGGTAAGAAATTCAACCTATTACACTGATATATCATCAGCTGCTAATGTAATTTCTTCAAAACTATTCAGACCGCCATACGGTAAAATCCGTTTGACACAAATGAATCATTTGAGAAAACAATTCACCATCATTATGTGGGATGTGTTGAGTAAAGATTACGATGTCAATTTAACCGGAGAACAATGTTTTCAACGAATTGTAAAAACTGCAGGACCGGGTTCCATCATCGTTTTCCACGACAGCTTAAAGGCCGAAAAACGGCTACGTGAAGCATTACCAAAAACGCTTGATTTTTTTTCGAAGCAAGGATATCAATTTTTAAAGATTCCGAACCGTTAGTCACCTTATTCATTGGAATAAGTAGTATTTCTGTCATTATGAAAGCACTTATTATCAATCTGATGATTATTTTGAGCTGTATTACCGGAAATCAATATTGAACAGGAAACACTTATCTTTGTTATACTACTATGCAAGAAACAAGTTTAGCAGGCGGTTATTGCAACAGCCTGGTGTCATACGACAGGTTTATTACCCGCGAAGTCAATATTGGTGATTTACGCATTGGCGGAACGCAACCAATCCGTTTACAATCGATGACCACTACCGATACCATGAACACATTGGCAACGGTAGAACAAAGTATCCGGATGATTGATGCCGGATGCGAGTTGGTGCGAATCACTGCGCCCAGCATGAATGAAGCAAAAAATCTTGCTGAAATAAAAAAAGAACTAAAGCGCCGTGGCTATGTAACGCCACTCGTAGCTGATATTCATTTTACACCCAATGCTGCTGAAGTTGCTGCACGACTGGTAGAAAAAGTAAGAGTGAATCCGGGTAATTACGCTGATCGTAAAAAGTTTGAGACGATAGATTATTCTGACGCAGGTTATTCAGCAGAACTTGATCGCATTCGTAAACGTTTCACGCCACTTGTAAAAATTTGCAAAGAATACGGAACGGCTATGCGAATTGGAACGAATCACGGTTCGCTAAGTGATCGCATCTTGAGTCGGTATGGCGACACTCCAATAGGAATGGTAGAATCTGCACTTGAATTTTTAAGAATTTGCGAAGAACATGACTACCGAAATATTGTCTTGTCAATGAAAGCAAGCAATCCGCAGGTCATGGTGCAAGCGTACCGCTTACTGATTGCCCGTATGCAGAAAGAAGATATGAATTATCCATTGCATCTTGGAGTTACCGAAGCCGGTGAAGGAGAAGATGGAAGAATTAAATCCGCAGCAGGAATTGGAGCACTCTTGGAAGATGGAATTGGAGATACTGTTCGTGTATCACTGACAGAAGATCCGGAGTTTGAAATACCTGTAGCAAAAATGTTGGTTGATCGGTATAATGAGCGCAGACAAAAACAATTGTCGATTCAAGAAATTGTCGAACCACTTCCCTACTCTCCTTTTGAATATACGAGACGAACTTCACTTCAAACGTACAATTTCGGCGGACATGAAGTGCCGCGAGTGATTGCAGACTTAAGTAAAATGGAAGAAATTACTCCGGCTACATTGTTTGCTCACGGTTACACTTATACTGCTTCAAATGATAAATGGAACATCGGCGATCAAGCGTGCGACTTTATTTTTTGCACAAATCAAAAAATTGAATTTGAAATTCCGGGTACATTAGGAGTGATCATACCGGTTAGTAATTGGGATGAAAAGAAAACTCGTCATTTTCCCTTATTCACAGCAACAGCGTTTTTATCAGCAGAAAAAAAAAGTAATCAATTAAACTTTGTACAATTTAATCTGAATGAAATTCTATCAAAGGAAAATAATTCAACACTTGAAGATCCCACCGTTGTTGTTGTTTTACAAACGGCAAATGAACACGGAATGGCAGAGCAAAGACGTGCTTTCATTGAGTTAATGTCTAATCAAATAAAACGTCCTGTTGTTCTTCAACGTCAATACTCAACAGCAGAAATTGAAGTTCTGACATTGCATGCTTCTACAGATCTTGCCGCATTGTTACTGGATGGAATGGGAGACGGTGTATGGATCACAGCAGATGCAGTTTCATCCCGCAAATCTATTAATTCAACTGCCTTCGGAATTTTACAAGCGACACGTACCCGCATTAGCAAAACAGAATACATCAGTTGTCCGAGTTGTGGACGAACACTTTTTGATTTACAGGAAACAACAGCAAAAATCCGTAACCGAACCGATCATTTGAAAGGAATAAAAATTGGCATCATGGGATGCATTGTCAATGGTCCGGGTGAAATGGCAGATGCAGATTATGGATACGTCGGAACCGGAGTTGGAAAAATTACGCTTTATAAAGGCAAAGAAGTTATACAACGCAATATCAATTCAGAGAATGCTGTTGATGAATTGATACAACTGATTAAATCAAACGGTGATTGGATAGAGCCGATTGGCAGGTAGTCTGTATACTGTATACAGTATACAGTATAC
>JAYSPU010000046.1:0-15183 GCA_043721935.1 Bacteroidota bacterium
TTTAAAAAGGTAAATCCATAGCGAACTGCACGACGAAGTATTCTTCGAATTACATATCCTGCTTTGTTGTTGCTGGGTAATTGTCCGTCTGCAATAGCCATTGCAATAGCACGTATGTGATCTGACATTACTCGCATAGCAATATCAGTTTTTTCATTTGTTCCGTATTTAATTCCGCAACGGGCAGCAATGAATTGTATCATCGGTTGAAAAACATCGGTGTCATAATTTGAGGTCTTGTGTTGGAGTGCCATACACAATCTTTCAAATCCCATTCCAGTATCTACATGTTGTGCAGGAAGTGGTTCAAGTGATCCATCTCCTTTGCGATTGAATTCCATGAATACATTGTTCCAGACTTCAATTACTTGCGGATGACTGGCATTAACCAGAAGTGCTCCATCTGTTTTTTTTCTCTCTTCATCACTTCTTAAATCGACATGAATTTCTGTACAAGGTCCGCATGGCCCGGTGTCACCCATCTCCCAGAAGTTATCTTTCTTATTTCCTTTGAGTATTCGTTTTTCGTCGATTACTTTTTTCCAGTGATCGTAGCTTTCTTGATCGAGTGCAAGTTTCTCTTTTTGATCTCCTTCAAAAATCGTCACATATAATCGGTCCTTCTCAATTTTATAAACCTCTGTTAATAATTCCCAGCTCCATGCAATAGCCTCCTTTTTGAAATAATCACCAAAGGACCAATTGCCAAGCATTTCAAACATGGTATGGTGATAGGTGTCAATACCAACTTCTTCCAGATCGTTGTGTTTTCCTGAAACCCGAAGGCATTTTTGAGTATTTGCTATTCGCTTGTATTTGACAGGAGCATTTCCTAAAAAAAGATCTTTAAATTGATTCATACCGGCATTGGTAAACATCAACGTAGGATCGTTTTTGACTACCATTGGAGCGGAAGGAACAATGTGGTGTTCCTTACTTTTGAAAAAATCTAGAAAAGCGGTTCGGATTTCTGATGAAGTCATAGTATATTCGGATTGTGAGAACTGATCAGGTGTCTTATATTTGCGCTGATCTTTGCCGCGCGAAGATAATCAGTTCTAAGTAATTTGAGCAGAATGCCCAACGTAAAATACCATTTTAATACCCATTCACTTAAGTACGAAAAAGTCGAGGTTAGCTGGAAAAAAAGGCTTCTTAGGCTTTCGGGTTGGTTGGCAACGGCTGTGGTATTTGGTGCTTTAATCATGGTCTTTGCCTATAATTTTTTCGATTCTCCAAAAGAAAAACGATTGAAAAGGCAGCTGGAAGAGTCGTCGTATCAGCTGGAGCTTCTCAAGCAGCGTTCTGAACAGATATCTGCTGTTTTGAATGATATTCAGGAACGTGACAATACTATTTACCGTGTTATATTTGAAGCAGAGCCGATTCCTTCCAGCGTAAGAGAAGCCGGTTATGGTGGAGTTGATCGCTATAAAGCTTTGCGTGATTATTACAACTCCGGATTATTAGTTGAGGTTACGAAAAAGATTGATCAGCTTTCTAAGCAATTGTATGTGCAATCTAAATCGTACGATGAAGTTTGGGATCTGGTAAAGAACAAAGCCAATATGCTTTCCTCAATTCCTGCTATTCAACCTGTTGCCAATAAAGATTTGACTCGTGTAGCTTCCGGCTATGGTTGGAGAATTCACCCCATTTACAAAACGGAAAAGATGCATACAGGCATGGACTTTACTTCTCCTGTTGGAACAGAAATTCATGCAACCGGTAATGGGGTCATTGGTAAAATTGAAATGGACGGCCGTGGATATGGAAATAACGTTATCGTCAACCACGGCTATGGTTACGAAACGTTGTACGGACACATGAGTAAAATCGTCGTTCGTCCCGGACAAAAGGTAAAGCGTGGCGACCTCATTGGCTATGTAGGAAACTCCGGTACATCGACAGGACCACATTTGCATTATGAAGTAAGGAAAAATGGTAATCCGGTAAATCCGGTTAACTTCTACTTCAATGATCTTTCTCCACAGGAATATGAACGCATGCTTGAAATATCTTCCAAAGCCGGTCAAGCATTTGATTGATAGGGGATTCATACAATCGGACAGAATTGCTGCTCATTGTCATTCTTGCTTAATTGATAAAATAAATGCCGATCGGGTTGCCTGAATTGATTTTCTTTTTTAAATTTCGACACTATGCCATACAAAGAAAAAGAGATTGAAAAATTATACTTTACCATCGGTGAAGTTGCGGTTATGTTCAACGTCAATACTTCTCACATCCGTTTTTGGTCGAAGGAGTTTGATGTAATTCGCCCTGCTACCAATAAAAAGGGGAATCGCATGTATACTCAAAGTGATATTGAGAATTTTAAAAAGATCTATCATCTGGTGAAAGAAAAAGGGTTTACGCTTAAGGGTGCAAAAACAGAAATGAAAGAGGCGAAAAACCGGGATCGTTCGGTTGTGGATGTCTTGGAAGAAATTGAATCAACTCATAAGTTACAAGATAATCCGGTTGAAGTTGCCTTTGCTTCATCATCCAGACATTCTTTTCAGGAAAGTCTTGTTGATACAATGGCTGTAAGAAACTCTCTGGAGAAAATGAAAACCTCCTTATTGCAACTTCACAGTGAATTAACATTGTTAGAGGAAAAATAATGGAATACGCATTTATATCAGCCCGACGTTTCCACGTTGGGCTTTTTTATTAGAGTTAATTCATGAACAAAAAAAAACTTCTATTCTTCTTATTTCAGTTGATCTTTTTTCCTGCATTAGCCGGAGAAGGCATGTGGATGCCGCAATTGCTAAAAGAATTAAATGAAACTGAAATGCGCTCAATGGGCATGCAGTTATCGGCAGAAGATCTTTATAGCATTAACCACTCAAGTTTGAAAGATGCAATTTTGCAATTTGGTGGTGGTTGCACAGGTGAAGTTGTTTCAGCAAAAGGGTTGTTCATTACTAATTATCATTGCGGATTTTTTCAAATACAAGCATTAAGTTCAATTGAGAATAACTACATAGAAAATGGATTTTGGGCAACGTCTTCTGAAAATGAACTTCCTGTTCCGGGTTTAACTGTTACTTTCATTCGTGAAATCAGAGATGTGTCGGATGAAATGAATGCCGCATTGTCAATAGCTGTTAACGAAGACCAACGCATTACATTGATAAAATCAATAGCAGACAGTCTGGAAAAAAAATATTCTGTATCCGGATTAAAGGCAAGCATCAAATCCTTTTATGCAGGCAATAAATTTTATTTGTTTCTGACCGAGACTTTTCGCGACATCAGACTGGCCGGAGCTCCACCAAGGTCAATTGGTAAGTTTGGTGGAGAAAAAGATAACTGGATGTGGCCTCGTCACAGTGCTGACTTTGGCATTTTTCGAATTTACGCAGGTAAGAATAATAAGCCGGCCGATTATTCGAAAGAAAATCTGCCATATACAACAACAACTTTTCTTCCAATAAATATTTCAGGAGTGGATAAAGAAGATTTTGTCTTTTCATTCGGCTTTCCCGGAAAGACAAATGAATATGCAACGGCTTCAGCATTGGATCTCGTAGTTAATCAGTCCAATCCAAATAAAATTCGTATTCGTGACCTTCGGCTATCTGTCTGGAAAGAAGATATGATGAAGAGTGATACTGTTCATTTGAAATACACTGCCAAATACAATACGCTCGAAAATTATTTTAAAAAATGGAAAGGAGAGTTGCTCGGATTTAATAAGTTCGATATTATTACGAAGAGACGATTGATGGAAGAAAGTTTTCAGAGTGAGAAGCTCCGGAATTTAATTCAGCAATACGATGATACGAATCAGGTTTTTAGAAAATGGAGTTATATGAGTGACTATTTTACAGAAGCTCTGAATGCTATCGAACTCGTTTCTTATGCAGGTAAATACAGAGAACTGATAAATCTGAATGCTGATCCTAAAACTGAAAAACAACTGATTCTTGCAGAAGGATTAAAAATGGAGAAAAGTATTTCGGGCTTCTATCGTAATCTGGATGTTGGCCTTGATAAAAAAATATGTGTGGTTATGATGACGCTCGCTGATTCTGCATTGCCGAATGAATTTAAACCTGAGCAATTGAAAGAAAAGTCTTTTACTTCTTTCGCTGACAAACTCTATTCATCTACTGTTTTTAAAAGTCAGAAAGAGATAGTACATCTTTTAGAAAACCCAACAAAGGCTGCTGCAAAAATTAAAAAGGATAGAGTGTATCAATTTGCGATTGGTATTGATAATCAACAGAAAAAAATTGACGCTACTATTAACAGATTGAGTAAAGAATTGGCAAGAATTCAACGATTGTATATTGCTGAACTAATGGTGCTGAAACCAAAATTGGTTTCCTATCCGGATGCGAATAGTACATTACGTTTATCCTATGGTAAGGTGATGCGTATGATGCCTCGTGATGGATTGGAGTATAAATTCTATACTACTGCAAACGGACTTTTAGAAAAAAATTCAACCGGTGAACACGAATATAAATTACCTGAATCATTCATCTCGCTTTTAAAAACTAAGGACTTTGGACGATACAGTAAAAACGGTGAATTGAATGTTGCATTTATTTCTTCCATACATACGACAAATGGAAATTCAGGTAGTCCTGTTCTTAATTCCAAAGGAGAATTGGTAGGTGTTAATTTTGATCGCGTGTGGGAAGGCGTCGTAAGCGATTATTATTACGATGAAACGTTCAGCAGAAATGTTTCCTTAGATATCCGGTACCTGTTGTTTGTCGTTGAGAAATATGGAAATGCTAAATCGTTATTGGATGAAATGACCATTATTGAAAATTAATCACATTTTTTTTCTCCTGTTTCTCCTATAAAAGCAAGTTAGATTATAAATACTTTTTCGTCATCAAGTAGTTCTGTACATAATCCTGAATTCCTTCTTCAAGCGAATGAAACGGTTTGGTATAGCCAATGCTTTTTAATTTAGACATATTCGCTTCGGTGAAGTATTGATATTTGTCTCTGATATCGACAGGAGTATCTACAAATTCAATGTTTTCTGATTTGCTCATCGATTTGAATGTGTTTTTTGCCAGATCCAAAAATGTGCGGGCTTTGCCGGATCCTAAATTATATATCCCACTATTCTTTCGATGTAACATCAAAAACAGACAAACGTTGACAACGTCTTTCACGTAAACAAAATCGCGTAATTGTTCTCCGTCTTTAAAGTCGGGGCGATGAGAACGGAAGAGTTTCATTTTTCCATCTTTTTCAATCTGATTGAAAGCATGAAAGATAACAGATGCCATTCTGTTTTTGTGAAATTCATTCGGGCCGTATACATTAAAGAATTTTAATCCGGCCCAGAAATAAGGTGAGCGTTCCTGAGTAATAGCCCATTTGTCAAAATCATTTTTGGAATCACCGTATGGATTCAATGGCTTTAAAAGTGGAATAATCGATTCGTCATCGTTGTATCCATGTTCTCCTGATCCGTAAGTTGCAGCGGAGGAAGCATATACAAATGGCAATCCATATTTCACACACAAGTTCCAAACTGCTTTGGAATAATTAAGATTTAAATCATCAAAAATCTGAGTATTAAATTCAGTCGTATCAGTTCGTGCACCAATATGAAAGATGAATTGTACAAAGCGATGGTTATTTTCTAACCAGACCATAAATTCTGTACGTTCAATTTTCGCAGTGATTTTTTTTCCTTCCAAATTTCCTTCTTTTTCCAATACAGAAAAGTCATCTACGACAACGATATCGTTATATCCTTCCGAATTTAATTTGCTTACCAAACAACTGCCGATAAATCCGGCTGCACCTGTTACGACAATCATGTTTTTAATTTATTTGCAAAGAAAAGATATTCGTTGATTATTTAAGACCTGCTTTTTCAGCATTTTCAAATAGTTCTGTTACTGCTTGCATTCCTTCATCACCTAAATCAACCGAGTATTGATTTACATAAAGTTCAATATGCTTTTGCCTTACATCTGCTGACATTTCCTGAGCATGTTTTTTAACGTAGTCAAAAGATGATTCCGGATGTTCGAATGCAAATTCTACACTTTCACGGATAAGTCCGGCTACTCTTTTTTTAATTTCAGATGAAAGATTTTTCCGTACAGCAATTCCTCCTAAGGGCAAAGGCATTCCTGTTTTTTTCTCCCATAATTCTCCCAGATCTGCAATTTTCAGCAATCCTTTTTCCTGATACGTAAACCTGTTTTCATGAATGATAAGTCCGGCGTCAACAAAACCGGAATCTAATGCAGTTTCAATTTCAGAAAACAACATTTCTTTCACAGTGGTTAATTCAGGAAAGAAAATCCGGAATAATAAGTACGCTGTTGTGTTTTTTCCCGGAATGGCAACTGATTTTATTTCACTTTTCGGATCGTTAAATTTCTTTTTTGAAATTAATAATGGACCAACTCCACGTCCCAGTGCACTTCCTGATGCAAGCAATTCATATTGTTCCTGAACATTGTAAAGAGCGAAAAAACTAAGCTTCGTAATATCTAATGTTCCTTTTCTTGCAAGCTGATTAAGCGTTTCCACGTCTTCCAGAATTGGATCGAAAGTCAATCCACCTGTATTCAATTTATTATTTACCAATGCATCAAAAATGAACGTATCATTCGGGCAGGGTGAAAAACCAAGAGTAAGTTTAGATTCTGTTGAGGACATCAGCCAATGAGGTTTTTAAATTGTCAAGTGCAAGCGGTATGTTCCATTCTGATTTATTTCGCTTCTCTACATAATTGGAAATAGCACGAAATTGAATACAGGAGATACTCAGTTTGCCGCAAACAAAAAATACAGCAGCGCCTTCCATCGTTTCAACCTGCGGGTGAAGTCGCTTTTGAACCTTTTGTATCGATTCTATGTTACCATGAATCGTATTTACCGTAATCGCCCTGACTCGTTTGAATTCATTTATTATTTCCGGACGAATTTCATCTACGTTAACCAGTATGTCTATGCCTTCTAATCCGATTTCTTTCAATGTTAAAAACTGATCTCCGTCTTCTGCACCTAATTCACTGAAAATATCCTCAGCAACTCGCACAACTTCGCCTAACTTTAAAGAACGGTCAAAACTTCCTGCCAGTCCGATATTAATGACTAAATCATATCGTTCCTCCAGCAATCTGACACTTAATGCATACGATGTTGCAACCATTCCAATTCCCGTTATCAGGTAACTGACTTGATGCTTCCGAAACCAAATATCCCGAATAGAAGCAATTTCCGGTTCGGTCGCTGCTACGATGAGTATATTCATCCAATCCTGTATTAAGTGACAAAGATAAGCTGCTTTAAACAATGGTACCGTACAATCGTTTATATTTGCAGCTTACAGTTCAATGCAAATGATCTATATAACTAGAAAAGAGACGTTTAGTGCAGCTCATAAACTGAGCCGGCCCGAGTGGTCGGTTGATAAAAACTATGAGGTTTTTGGTAAATGCGCCAACCCGAACTGGCACGGTCATAATTATACACTTTGGGTAACCGTAAAAGGTGAAGTCAATCCGAACACAGGATTTGTAACTAACCTTTCTGACATAAGCGAGATTATAAAACAATATGTGCTGGATAAAATCGACCATAAGAATCTGAATGAAGATGTGGACTTCATGAAAGGTAAATTGTCTTCAACAGAAACATTGGCGATTGAAATTTGGAACGAAATACAGAATCCGATTAACCAATTAGGTTGTATCTTGCATTGTGTGAAGATTCAGGAGACGGAGAAAAATTACGTTGAATATTTCGGAGAATAATTATGGCATTAGACAGAGATTCCATCAGAGAAAATGAAATGGACGGTTATGAAAAAATCGACCAATACAATGAAGCACGAATCCGGAACATTTCCGGTCATTATCAATCGATCATAACGGAAATTGGTGAAGATGCTCAAAGAGAAGGTTTGTTAAAAACACCGGAACGGGCGGCAAAAGCCATTCAGTTCTTAACGCATGGTTACGATATTGATCCTGAAGAAATTTTAAAGTCTGCCCTTTTTTCTGACGACTACAGACAAATGGTCATCGTGAAAGACATTGAAATTTATTCATTATGCGAGCATCATTTACTGCCATTTTTCGGAAAAGCACATGTGGCTTACATCCCGAATGGTTGCATAGTTGGACTTAGTAAAATTCCACGAGTCGTTGATGCTTTTGCACGTCGACTACAGGTACAGGAGCGATTAACAACAGAAATTCGCGATTGTATTCAAAAAACTTTGAAACCATTAGGTGTGGCTGTCGTAATTGAGGCAAAACATTTGTGTATGTCAATGAGAGGAATTCAGAAACAAAACAGTTCTGCTACAACTTCTGCGTTCACGGGTGAATTTGAAAATGAAAAAACACGAGCGGAGTTCGTTCGATTAATTTCTGCCAATCTTTCATGATTGAATGGCAGGCAGGATAATTGTTAAATTGATTCTACCTAAATCCTTATAAATAAAATGGAAAATAAAAACTGGAGTTTTAATACTCTTCAATCTTCGGACACAACTGGTCCGATTGTAAAGACCTTTATGTCTTCTGTCTTTTCCTGGATGGGAATAGCATTGGCCATTTCCGCAGTGACAGCATACGTATTCGGAACTGATATGTCATACATGGCATACCTGATCAGTCCGGCAGGTCAGGGCTTATCCGGCTTAGGATATGTTGTGATGTTTGCACCAATTGGATTTGTGTTACTAATGAGTTTTGGATTTCAACGACTTTCGGTAACTGCTATGACAGCTGTTTTTCTTCTTTATTCCCTCGTCATGGGATTAAGCCTGAGTTTCATATTTATCGCCTATGCTCAAAGTGTAATTTATCAGGTGTTCTTTATATCATCTGCAATGTTTGGAGTAATGGCTGTAGTTGGGTATACGACTAAAACAGATTTAACGAAACTTGGAAACATTTTATACATGGCGCTGATCGGAATCGTCATTGCAATGGTTGTGAATTTCTTTATGAAAAGTTCTGCATTTGGATACATGATCAGTTTCTTAGCTGTTATTGTTTTCACCGGATTAACAGCATACGATGTACAGAAACTAAAGAACATTGGTGCAAGTGCTGAACAGTCCGGTCAGGACACAGCAAAACTGTCGATTCTTGGTGCACTTACCTTGTACCTTGACTTTATCAATCTTTTTCTTGCCTTACTTCGTATTTTCGGAGGAAGAAGGAATTAATCAGAATTCATATTTAAAAAAGCGCCTTTGTTTTTAGAACAAAGGCGCTTTTTTATTTATAGTACTTTCAACAGGATTGTTTTATCGCAATTATATTTATATTGTGTTGAAAGAATAAAGCAATCATTCAAGTCTGATTATTAAAAGCGATTGTATTGCTTTTTTGGATACTTCAGCATAAAAACTTATCCTTGCTTTCATAACAAATTAATTCATCACTATGAAAACATCCTATATTTTTCCCGGTCAGGGCTCGCAATTTTCAGGAATGGGAAAAGAATTATATGAAACAAACCCTGTCGCGAAAAAAATGTTTGATCGTGCAAATGAAATTCTAGGATTTACGATTACCGATATTATGTTTTCCGGAACAGATGAAGAGCTAAAACAAACCAAGGTTACTCAGCCTGCTATTTTTTTGCATTCGGTAATTCTTGCACATACTATGGGCGATCAATTTCGTCCTGACATGGCTGCAGGGCATTCATTAGGAGAATTCTCCGCTCTTGTAGCTTGTAAAGCATTGTCATTTGAAGATGGATTACAATTAGTCAAAGCGCGAGCTTTTGCCATGCAGCGTGCATGTGAAATGGTTCCTTCTACAATGGCTGCGATTTTAAATCTGGAAGATCAGGTAGTAGAAGATATCTGTTCAAAAATAATGGCAAGCGGAGAAGTCGTTGTTGCGGCCAATTATAACTGTCCCGGCCAATTGGTTATTTCAGGCAGCATCAATGGAATTAATACGGCATGCGAACAACTGAAAGCAGCCGGTGCAAAACGAGCACTCGTACTTCCTGTTGGAGGAGCATTTCATTCTCCTTTTATGCAACCTGCGCGGGAAGAACTTGCGCAAGCAATTGCTTCTACTTCTTTTTCTGTTCCGATTTGTCCGATATATCAGAACGTAAATGCCATGCCGATGACAGATCCTTCTGCTATCAAAGAAAATCTGATTGCACAATTAACGGCACCGGTTCGTTGGACACAAACGATTCAAAACATGATAACGGATGGCGCTACTCATTTTGTTGAAGTAGGTCCGGGTAAAGTATTACAAGGGTTGGTGAAAAAGATTAATAAAGATCTTGAGGCTGTTTCAGCATAATTTATTTTAATTCAAAGAGCCATTGGCACTGATCAATTCAATATTAACCTGGTGGATGAAGAAAAGAATTCACCAGATCGAATTATTTTTAAAGTATCCTCAGGAGGTTCAGCAGGAATGGTTCAGAAGACTCGTTGATACAGCAAAAGGTACAGAGTGGGGAATTAAACACGATTATAAATCGATCCGTACACTTTCTGATTTTAAAAATAAAGTTCCTATTCAGAATTACGAATCGTTGAAGCCGCTGATTGACCGATTGATGAAAGGCGAACAAAATATTTTATGGCCAACTGAAATTAAGTGGTTTGCAAAGTCTTCAGGAACAACAGCAGGGAAAAGTAAATTTATTCCGGTTAGTCAGGAGGCAATGGAAGAGTGTCATTATAAAGGCGGGAAAGACCTCGTTTCTTTATATTGCAATTTACGTTCTGACACAAAAGTATTTACCGGCAAAGGATTAATGTTGGGAGGCAGTCATCAAATCAATGCATTGAGCGGTGAATCCTTTTATGGAGACATCTCTGCTGTGTTGATGCAAAATCTCCCGTTTTGGGTACAGATGATTCGCACACCTGAATTGTCAATTGCATTGCTTGATAAATGGGAAGATAAAATCGAAAAGATGGTGTCTGCAACCATTAATGAGAATGTGACCAGTATTAGTGGTGTTCCAACATGGACAGTTGTATTATCTAAAAAGATTCTGGAAGTAAGTGGAAAGAAAAACTTGCTGGAGGTCTGGCCCAATCTGGAATTATTCATACACGGTGCAGTAAGTTTCACTCCTTATAAAGAGCAATTCAGACAATTGATACCGAGTAATTCTTTTGCATACCTGGAAACCTATAATGCGTCTGAAGGATTTTTTGGAATCCAGGACCGGTTAGGAGCAGAAGATATGTTACTCATGCTTGATTACGGTGTCTTCTACGAATTCATGCCAATGGAAGAGTATGGAAAAGACGATCCGAAAACGGTAGGACTTGGAGAGGTTCAGATAGATAAAAATTATGCCTTAATCATTTCAACAAATGCCGGTTTGTGGCGTTACATGATTGGCGACACTATACGGTTTACCGGTTTGAATCCTTACCGTATCAGAATTACAGGACGTACACGACTTTTTGTCAATGCTTTTGGAGAAGAAGTTATTATAGAAAATACCGATCAGGCAATTAAGATTGCCTGTGAAAAAACGGAGGCATTGGTTCGTGATTATACAATGGCTCCGGTTTATTTTTCTGAAAAAACCAACGGTGCTCATGAATGGCTAATTGAGTTTGACCGTCCTCCTGAAAACCTCGGGTATTTTACCGAAGTGCTGGATACAGCCTTGAAATCTTTAAATTCTGATTATGAGGCTAAACGTTATAAGGACATTGCCCTTCGGATGCCTATCGTTCATGCAGGGAGAGAAGGAATATTCTATGACTGGTTGAAAGAAAAAGGAAAATTGGGCGGACAACATAAAGTCCCTCGTTTGAAGAATGACAGACAGTTTATTGAAGAAATACTAAAATTAAATTTTAATCCGGCAAAGGCATGAAGCGGTTAATCGTTCTGACCATAATCAGTCTGTTGTTTATTTCAGCAACGGATGATTATACACTGAATTTATCCTTGCCTTTTTCCGGAGCGCGATTCTTCACTACGGATAAACTTGGTAAAGTATATGTCATCGTTGGAAATCAATTGATTCAATTCAATGCACAAGGCAAGCCTGTAGCTAACTTCAGCGACATCTCACTTGGTGAATTAAGAAATGTGGATTGTACCAATCCATTAAAGATCCTTTTGTTCTATCCGGATTTTTCAAGAATAATTATTTTGAATAACCGACTTACCCCGACTTCAACAATTAATCTCCAATCTCTTGACATTAATCAGCCGGTTGCAGTATGTGTTTCAGAAAATGCCGGTTACTGGTTATACGACAGAGAAACTGACCGCTTGAAAAAACTGGATTTGAATCTCCAGGTGATTGTTGAAAGTGCTAATCTTACTCAGATTCTGGGTTATCAGATTCAGCCTGAATCTATGCAGGAAACAGGAGGATTCTTATATCTGAATGATAAGAATAAAGGACTTATTGTCTTTGATCAGTTCGGAACTTACTATAAGACACTTCATTATCCTGATATCAGCAATTTTCAGGTGATTGAAAAAGATATTTTATTTATGCGTGAGAACAAACTGTTCCGGTATAATTCGAAAACGGCCATGGAGAATGAAGTTTTGCTTCCTGTCCATGATTCATTGCTCGCCGCCCGGATTGAACAGCAACAACTTTATTTATTAACAACTGCATCATTGAACTTTTATTCTTTTTAGTTTTAACCACGATTTAATAATACTTACATTCATACTAAATCAGAAGCGACAAACATGGGTTCTAAAAATATTACCGTGATAAAAACCGGTGCCAAGCCGACAGAAAAAAACGAAGAAATGAAAACTTCGGTAAAAGCCTCTGCTACTGTAAAAGCTACAGAGAAATATGCTCCTACTAAAAAACAGCTGACGCCATTGCACATTGCAGTTGCCGGTAACATCGGGGCAGGAAAAACGACTCTTACAACTTTGTTAGCAAAAAACATGAAGTGGGAACCACACTTTGAGGATGTAGATGACAACCCATATCTGAACGATTTTTATGAAGACATGCAACGCTGGTCTTTCAATCTGCAGATCTTTTTTTTAAATTCCCGTTTCGAGCAGATTACAAAGATTCGTCAAAGTGGAAAAACGATTATTCAGGATCGTACGATATATGAAGATGCAAATATTTTTGCACCCAATCTTCATTCAATGGGACTTATGACAACTCGTGATTTCAATAATTACCTGTCGTTGTTTACACTCATGACGAAATTCGTTTCGCCACCTGATTTGCTTATTTACCTGCGTGGAAGTGTTCCAACGCTTGTAAATCAAATTGCCAAACGCGGTCGTGATTATGAGAACTCTATCCGCATCGATTACTTAAAAAGACTGAATGAGCGTTATGAGGCATGGATCTCAACCTACGAACAAGGTAAACTGTTGATCATTGATATCGATGATATTAATTTTGCAGAGAATCCGGAAGACTTAGGTAAGATTATCAATAAAATCAATGCCGAGATAAACGGTTTGTTCTAATAGAATTTAAACTAAAAGGAAAAGCCCGCTTTACAGAGCGGGCTTTTTATATATATAGAAAACAAGGATTAACCGTTGTTGCGCATGAATTGAATTAGTTCATTAATTGAACTTTCAAATGAAAAAGCAGAGTAGGTGAGGTGATAATTTTGTTTGTCAATTGTTTTCGAGTAAGCAAACTTGGCCAGATCCAGCTTCGTGCTTTCAAAAGTCATTAATCCGATTAACTCACTCACTTGACCTGAGTTCAGGTAGTTTTGACGAAGCGCTTGCTGAGCAATTTCTTGTCGGGTAGAATCAAAATGTTTTGACCTGATCAGATTTTTTAATTGTCCAAAATCGCTTGCCGACATAGCTATCGGAAGGTTTGAATACACAGGAGCATATTGATAGGAAGAGTAATTTGTAAAAAGTGGTTGGAGCGAAGTAATGTTTAATCGACCAAAGCGTTCAATCGTTGCATTCATATTCGAGTTAGCCGGAATTTGTATATATCCTGAAAAAACTTCTTTAGCAACTGATCCGTACATTCTATTGGTAAATCGGTAAACCCGAAGAAAATGTGAGCCCGGTGCAACATCACGAATAGAATAAAACCGGTCGGGTACCTGAAAAAACTGTTGATCTAATTGTACAGTGAAGTAAGAGTTGCCAAAAACATTTAAGTTTAAAATTGAACCCGGCTGTGCAACTGCCAGCATTGAAATACTAAAGAAGACGAGTGTAAAAAGAGCCTTTCTCATAAGAAGTGGTTTTTAATTTCAACCGCCTTTTCAATAGTTATGCCAAAATCTGAATAATATATTTGAATGAGTCTTCTGAATATTTTTTAACGGATAGTATATGGCAACTTTTCCTCTTCGTGTATTTCAATTTAAAACAGAAGAAAATAAAAGCAAAGCGTTTTTCGAATAGTCTTTACAAAGCCATCATAAAGACCATGGAGAATAAAGAACCATTTCCAATCAGGATAGGCCAGAAAATTCTTCTGTTTCTTAAATTAAATACGGAAGAAGAAAAAAGTAATTCGACAACGACTCCTATGCTAAACATAAAAACAGGAATCATGTAAAAAAATGGTTTGGAGAAAAGGATACCGGATATACCTGCTCCCAAATAAAACACCAGTGTACCAATCAGACAAATCAAAAAACTTTTCAGATTTGTTTCCTTCGTCATTACTCGTGTTAAAAATAATTTTAGAAAAAAAGCAAGAACTACCAGATACCAATAGCTGACGTTTAATTCAAAAAATAAGGACGTAAAAAAACCTCGTGGCATTTTTCAAATATAGGCTTTACATTGATGTTAACAAGGTCAACCAAGCCTCTTTTACATGACCCTTTTCAAGTAAAGCTTTTGACAATTCATGAATCTTTTGATCGTACACATCCTGATTGTGTACGTACTTGGTTTTGATTTCTTTCATGAATGCCAGCGTTGAGTATTCACTTACTTCATTTTGATTCGGATATTCCGGAAAGTTTCCTAATTGTCCTAAATTGTTTCCGGTTAATATTTTACTGAAACGAATCCGGTCGGGAATCTGATCGACACCAATTCCGGCTTTTGGCAATGGCTTAAGAACTTCAAACACTGCATTTCCTGAAGCGCGACAATATAAATCGCCACCCATACGTGCAACGAGGTCAATTTTATTTACGTCAATTTTTTGATATTCGTTAAGAATTGAATCGTCAATATGCATGGCAAGAATTTCACAAATGATAAGATTCGCTGCACC
>JAYSPU010000047.1:0-9373 GCA_043721935.1 Bacteroidota bacterium
CGGTTTCACGCTCGGCGGCGGCGATCTGGCGCAGCGTGTTCAGCATCTGCCGCGGCTGACCGGCGGGGTCCGGCAGCGCGCGCAGATGGTTGCCGGCCAAGCGGAGCGCGAGATCGTTGTCGCCCAGTTCGCTGGCCAGATCGTCCAGCGCGGCGGGATCGGGCAAATCAGGGCGGTGCGACAGCAACAACGCAATGCTGTCGGCGCGGGACATCGGAGCCTGGGTTTCGGGTAACGATCTTGACATGGAGAAGCGGCTTTACGCGGCCAGTTCGCCGGCAAATTCCAGCAACTCGCGCGAACGCACCACGCGCTTTTGCCAGACGCGGTCGAATTCGCCGATCAATGCGGCGATGGCTGGGATGAAAAGCTTTGAAGTGCGGATTGAAAATCCGCATGAAGAAAGTGAAGGATTACAAATTCTTCACATCGGAGCCACAAGCATATACAATTATTTGTTTTACAAACAGCTTGTAGCCAGTCTTTTATGAATTGATAAGTTGTAACAATTCCAGTAGTTATCCTATTTTTATATTTGAAAATTTGGATTAAATTTCTCACATCAAACCTTTAAAACAATCTTGTATGAAAAAACTTTACTTATTTTTAGTTACAACATTATTATCGTACGTTCATTCTTATTCACAAACAATTCCTACTGATATTACTACAAGAATTTCAAGCGCCGAATTTATCTTTGAAGGAGAAGTTATCAGAGATAATGGTTACTGGAACGATAAAAAAGATTACATCTACACATCTTTAACATTAGATATAAAAAAATATTTAAAGGGACTTTCGCTTGCGGAAAAATCGAAATGATACTTGACGGAGGAACAGTTGGGGATAGTATTGCTTTAGAAATATCTCATAATATAATCTTAAAAAAGGGCGATAAGGGTATTTTCATGTGTAGAAGAACCTCTAAGGAATTACCGTCAATTGATTATTACCCAGAAAATAATCCTGAAAAATTAGAGGCTGTTTTTAATGAACAAGGGTTTATCAAATATTTTAAAGATGGTATTAATCCAGAAGTTTGGGATTGGCAGTTTTCATTGGATAGCTTAGCTCAGGTATATGGCTTAATGGATTTGTATACTCAATTGAACTATGTGGACTGTTATCCTGGTCAATCGATTTTTAACGATGTTACTTCATCAACAGAATCATCTGCTCGGTCATCTTCATTAACTGAGGATAATTATCCAGTTACTTATAATAATTCGTATAGGTCTTCAGCGCTTAATGCTATTGATACGAATCTAACATCTACATTACAGAATGCACAGATAACAGCTTCAAACGGATATAAATACTTTGAATTCGATTTATCTTTAAGCGATAGCATCAATAATATTTATTTTCAACAAGGAGTATTGAAATTGAAATATGATACGTTGTCTTTCGGTTCACGAATTCGTCTAAACAATAAAGTAACTATTTCACGACAAACGGTCTTACTTGATGCAAATAGTTACGGAAATGTTTCATGTAATGATTCTCAGAGAGATATGATTTCAATTGTGTTACCACCAGCTCATGGTAGTCAACCACGTAATTTTTACAGTTTATCAACTGCCCCGCAGCCGGCAGTCCATCTAAAAATTGAAATACTTGATTGTAATCATAGCAGTACAATTCTTCAATACCCTACAATTTCAACAATAGCCTATTACACACTCAACCCTAATGATACATTACCAACTTATGGATATGATACATTGAATTTAGCAAATGATATAAATTATTCAGGATGCGGTGGTCCAATTTATATTACCTCTATTGTACCTGACCATGTAAGAGCAGGAACAAGAGACACAGTTACAATAACAGGTGGGGGATTTCAATCGAGACGAAATAATGGAAATGTATTTTTGAAGAACGCCGATAATGGTGGTCAAACTTATTTACACCTTGATTCAATTGATTATTTAACATGGAATGATAATATGATTCAATTCATTGTTCCGTCCATTGTAGATACTTCTAATCTAAACCAAAAGCGTAGTTGTCCCGGTAGTGGATTTGTTAAAGTAAAAAACAATTCCGGAGATTCTACAAGTTCGCTAATGGATTACCTTAACATTGATTACGCTATTACGAATTCGTGGATTCATGACAGTCTTTACTCAAAATATTTTGTCAATCTAACTCCTTCCGATACTTCGTCATTAACTGGGGGTTTTAAATTTTATCCTGACAGCTCGATTACACAATACCCGATGCGTCAAACAGTATTAGAGCGAGCGCTTTCATCTTGGGTTTGCGCAACAACTGTTAATTGGTCTTTAGCGCCTGAAAGAAATGATAGTGATAGTATTGCAGTTTATAATGGAATATCTCAGATAAAGTTTGGATATATAAGTGATGCTTCAGTTATTGCCCAAACAAGGCAATGGGTACGATACGCAAGAGCTGGTTGTAATTCTGCTTGGGTAAAGGAGATTGACCTTATTATAAATCGTGACTTAACTTTTTTTGCAGATACCAATCCAACAGTTGATGTTCCATCTGGGTACTTCGATTTATATCAAATCCTCTTACATGAACTCGGTCACGGACATTCCTTGATGCACGTAAATGACCCTAATGAGGTAATGTGGTGGGCAACAACGAACTTAGGAATTCCTGCTTCTAATAGACGTATCCTTTTATATAATGATTATGAAGCAATAAATGGCGGAACGTATGTTACTACAAAGTCAAGGACATTTAATGTTGCAAACTGCCAAAACGGAACCAGCTTGCTCACATCTGGTTCAACGAACTGTACAAATGTTATTGGAATATTTGATGTTGAAAATAGTATAACGGATTTAACTATTTTCCCTAATCCAGCCTCCTCAGAGTTAAACATAAGATTAAATGCAGAAAAGCCCGGCAAAATTCAATTTAAGATTTATGACATCGTAGGTAAAGAACTATATTGTCAGAGTGAATCTATTTTAAGTAGAAATTATGGAAAAACTCTTTCAGTCAACTCTTTACCAAGTGGCATTTATCTAATTCAAATTTCGATTGGCAACTCTAAGTTTGTATCTAAGTTTATAAAGGATTAACCTATGTTACGAGCCAATATTTTCGTATTGATAATCATACTGTCTGTTTCTTGTAATGAATCTGTAACTCCTCAAAGTAGCAGAAATTCAAAGCCAGACTCGGTTATAGATGGAAAAGCTGATGGCGAAATTATTGATTATACTCCAGAAAAATATAATAAGGAATGTTTGGCGAATTTGATGGAAAATATATTCTATCATAAAATGTGGGTGTATGATTCAATTGGGAAGTTCTATAATGTTCATTCCTTGCTATTTAAAGATTTAGAATCCCGTTCAATCTATTGTTTGTTTAAAAGCGATTCATTAAAGATAGTCTCGCTATTTGGTTTACCATCATACACCGATAGCAACAGTTTTAAATATTACATTTCACAACCTTGTATAAATCAAAAAAACAACTGTAATTTCTTGTCTTTCACATTTGATTCTTTAAACAGAGTTAAAGATTATAAAGTATTTTCATTAACTAAGTAACTTCAAAACATAAAATGGATTTTAAGAGAATTCCGTTAACCCGCTGTGAAGGATTTGTAATCCTTCACTTCCTTCACGCAGATTTTCAATCTGCAGTTAAGTGCTTATACGATTCCAAATTTACAAGTCGTTTGTAAGTAACCATGAAGCGAGTTAGTTCCAACAACTTATCAATCAAATTGTATTTTAAAAATTCCGAATTGCTAACAGCCGGAACTAACGGTGTAAGAAAATTAACACTCAATACCACTTCCAATCTATAATAATTCCAGGTAGAGTTGAATAAATAATCCTGCTCCTTTGCCACCAATTTCTCAACGACAGGGATTCTGTGTATGTAGTTTATTTTTTGTCGTGTCACTTTTTCTTTATACACTTCATTGGCTTGATTGCCATCCTGTCAAAACTTAAATATTATTATTTTCACATTCTTCACCACTGCATACAAAAAGCGATTCAGCAGCCACTCTTTTCTCTTCCACTCTCTTTTACTTTCCGGTTCATTTTGAATTTGTTGTAATAAAACTTTGGAAGTATATTTCTTGAAATCCTTGATTAAGATTAAGTCCGGTAGAAACATCAATCCAATCTACGACAGTAAGAGATAAAAAATATGATTTATCCAAACGAATACTGTAATGAATACAGACTTCCATTTCGTCTCTGGCTATGTAAGCGACTGAAAAGCTTTGAAGTGCGGATTGAAAATCCGCGTGAAGAAAGTGAAGGCTTACAAATCCTTCACATCGGATAAGTAAGCGACTGAAAAGCTTTGAAGTGCGGATTGAAAATCCGCATGAAGAAAGTGAAGGATTACAAATTCTTCACATCGGGGAAAGTGAAGGATTACAAATCCTTCAAATCGAACGAAGAACTTCTATCGCTTTAACTCACTAAAGCCACTAAATTCATCAACTCCTTGTCAGACAATTCTCCAATCCATTTTTCTCCATTTGCCACTGTGAGATTTGCTAATTTTCGTTTGCTCTTTATCATTTCATCGATCTTCTCTTCGAGTGTGCCTTTGGTAATCAACCTGTGTACCATTACATTTTGTTTTTGCCCGATACGAAAAGCCCGATCGGTGGCTTGTGATTCTACAGCCGGATTCCACCACAGATCATAGTGTATAACATTTGCTGCTGCAGTTAAATTCAGTCCTGTCCCTCCGGCCTTTATACTTAAAATAAATGTATCTGCCTGTTTTGAATTCTGGAATGCATCCACCATCGCATCACGCTCCTTACGGGAGTTTCCTCCATGTAATTGCAATGCTTTTTTTCCAAAATGATTGTGAATAACTGTGCGCAGTATCTCACCCATTTCCCGGTACTGAGAGAATATAATAACTTTCTCATTGTTCTCATAAATTGTTTCAAGCAATTGCAGAAACATCATCATCTTGCCTGATAATTCAGGATTGTGATTATTGTTTTTTAAATATTGAGCAGGATGATTACAAACCTGTTTTAAAACTAAGAGTAATTTCAAAATTAATCCACGCCTGTTAATTCCTTCGGCACTCTCAACCATCTCTAATAAATCATTTGTAAGATTCTGGTACAATGCTGCCTGCTCTTTCGTAAGACTACAGTATTGATTATTTTCTATTTTGTCAGGAAGATCATTGATTATACTCTTATCCGTCTTTACTCTGCGCATTATAAACGGTGCCGTAATCAATTTGAATTTTGTTAGCTTATGCTGATCCTGATTTATTTCAATCGGCTTTCCATATTCTGAATTAAACCAACTTATATTTCCCAGATAATCAGGATTAGCAAAATCGAATATACTCCAGTATTCATTCAAACGGTTTTCTACGGGTGTACCGCTCATTGCAATTTTTATATTTGACTTAATTTTTTTTATCGCCTTTGTTTGTATGATTTCCGGATTCTTAATATTCTGTGCTTCATCAACTACCATCACATGCCAGGATTGTTTGCATAGCCTTTCGTTTTCAGTACGGGCAATTCCAAAAGTGGTTATCAAAACATCCACATTCTTCGTAGTGAATGTTCTTCCTGCGCCATGAAACAAATGTGTCCTTAGTCCTGGCGCGAAACGTTTTATTTCATTCAGCCAGTTTGTGATGAGCGTGGTTGGCACAATTACTAAGGCTGGTTTCTTATCAAGCATTCCTTCCTCTTTGAATTTTAACAAAGCAGTAATTACCTGAAGTGTTTTTCCCAAACCCATATCATCTGCCAATAGTGAACCTAAACCAAGTTTTGAATTTTTATAAATCCAGTTAAATCCTCTTTCCTGATAAGGCCTTAAAGTTGCATTCAAACCAAAAGGCAATTTTATTTTATCTTCAGAAGTAAATTCTTTCAGTTGTTTTTTCAGTTTGTCATCGATTTTTACAAATGCATTTTCATAGTCGGCACTTAATGCTGCCTGAAGCAACTGATTTTTACTTAGAACTTCAGGCTTTTCAAGCTGCCTGATTATTTTCGACACTTCGTCTTGTGACATCATCACATATTGGTCATGCATCCACACCAAACCTGAAGTAGATTTTGCCAGCTTACTAAATGCTTCCGGAGAAATATGGTACTCTCCAATAGCAATCTGCCAATCGTAGCTTATCAATTCACTCAATGAAAAGTATTGAGTGTTTTTTTTATTTGAAGATAACTTAAGGGAAACTTTGGGACGAAGAATATTTTGAAGGCTTTTCGGCAAAAGTGCTTTTATGCCAAAAAGATTCAGGGCCGGCAATATTCGAATCAATACATCTGAAAATGATTGAGCTTTATATATTAAATTTTCTTTGCCGTTTGTTTCGATGATCTTATTCAGATCAGGATAATATTCGCTAAGTAAATTCAGGTTTTTCAACACCTGCATCTTATGCTCATCTTTATTATTTTGCAGAAAAGCAGATAAACTCTCAATGGTGCCAATAGACCTGTCATTTTTCTTAATCATTACTTCCACCATGAAGCGGCCTTCTTCCATTTCTTTCACGTGTAAAAGCGGACTGAAATTTCTTTCTGAAAGATAAAATCGCTGCAACCATAGTTGAATAGTATTGGGTATTTCGTTTTCACTGTATCCCGAAAATTCCTGAGCAATGCCACTAAAAAACAATTGTACTACTTTTTGATCGGTGGGTGAATATTTTCTTGATAAAGGGTTCTGATGAAAATTATTTCTTATGGAATTAGTGATAAAGTGCGAACACAACAACTGAAGAGCTTCTTCCTTTCTTGCAAATTGAAAACCATTTTTTAAATTCATGGCTTTATTATTTTGAATTTTCCGGCTTGTATTTACACTGACCATATTTACCGGTAACCAAAGTAAAAGATTATTAAAAACAATATTCACACTGTCATTAAACATAGCCGGAATCCAAATTATCTGATAAACATCCTGATTACACTGCATCAATCGCGGTAGATATGCTCCACGCTCGACGAGAATATTACAAAATCTGAATATTCGGTATAATGCAACAAATGAGTCAGAATAATTTTCGAGGTGTTTCGATTCTGTTTGTGCAAGTAATATTAAGAAATCATTAAAATCAATCTCTGATTGTTTATTTCCTTTTTTTACTGTTAGTTCAAACCGGTTATTATTATTTATCGTGAAATTAAATTCATCATAGCGTAATTCCGAATACTTGCTTTTTTCACTTTGCTTTTTATTAAGTAAATTCATCTGTTCCGCTTTAGAAGAACGCTTATAATAATTTTGGATGATTTCCTTAAAATCGTCTGAAAAAAATAATGAGGCAGCCGGAAATAAAAATGGAAGTGTAGGTAGTAAATTTTCTATCGTAGAGAAATCGGGAATGTCACGTTTCAATTCCGTGGTGCTTTTTGTTTTTTTTGAGATCGTTGATTCGATGCAATCAGCTAATGAAAATATTTTTTCTTTTTCAAGCGACGCTATATCAATCTTCATTTTTGAAAGCTCGGCAGTAATATCAAAGTTGTGAAGTTTGAAAACAATAAAAGGATTCTGATCGATTTCATTTGCAATCGTATAGATCACTGCTGCCAGATGTTTGCAGGGCACTGCCCAATCGGGACAACTGCAATTCAGTTTTATGTCCTGCCAGCTTTGAGGAAATATTCTGATCTTATTTTTTTCACCGATTTGCAATAACTCTTCCGGTAATTCACGGTTAAGTAACTTCGAAAGCAATAATGAATTTTTACTAATCGCCGAAATAAATATCTCTTTCTCTTTCTCAAAGAAAGGCGGGACAACAATTGAAATTGAATATGGTTTCTTCTGGCTTCCCTGAACTTTAGCTTCAATCAAATTGCCTCTAATATTGATTGATTTAACGGAATTATTTTTTGCATACCGTCTACCTCTTTCAAGGCGGTTACTAAAATCTATGCGATTGAGGGATTGAAGCCATTCTTGCCCCCACCATGTTCTGCCAAAGTCTGTCATTTTCTATATTTATGCTGCAAGAAAGTAAATCCAAAGCAGAAATGAGGAAAACAATTATCAACATCTGTTGATATTTCATAACACATCTTCAACTTTGTGTTTTAAAATCCGGTGAAAAAGCTCGTTTGTTTCTTTATGTTTTATAACCTTGAGAGTATAGTTCATTTTGTCAAGATAAAATTAATACCTAAATAGGCATAGAACCATTGACTTTACTTTTTATACCCCTAAAATGGTATAAAATATGAGTTTATTATTGTTAATAAGAAATATAATCAGCTCTGTATTTTAGAAGCGATCAACCAGGCCTGAACCATCTTCAACTTTCCAAAAGAAACTTTGCCACCTGACTTTTGTCTGGCCATATTCAGTTCCAAAGATTCATGTGTGAAAAAAGAGGAGATGGACGCCACTTCTTCTTCGGGCAACAATTGATCTATTGTTACAAGTTTATATTTTATCGCCAGAGCCAGATGACCTTCAATCGTTGAAGCTGCGAAATTTCTGATTGCGGCAATCTCAGATATATTTAAACCGGAATTTAAAAGTTGAACGGTTTCAATTACTGTTGGTGATAATTCTTTTTTTGTCCGACTCGCTAATTTCGTATTTCCTTCTCCGGAAGAATAATTCATTGCAATTGAATTTTCCTGGCAGTAACCGGATATGATTTGCAATACATATGTTCCGTAATCTTTTACTTTTCGTTTTCCGAATCCTTCAACACTAAGCAATGCTTTTTTATCTCCGGGAAATATTTCGCAGCAGCTTTTAATTGCTTTATTTGAAAAGATCATATACGGTGGGATGTCGTTTTCTTCAGCGACTTCGTTTCTGAATGCTGCAAGTAATGCATATAAATCCGAATGAGAGGTTGCAACCTCCGCATCAGCCGTTGATCCGTATGACGATTTAATCTTCTCGTAATTTGGTGGCAGCGCTTTTTTCCAGAGCGACAATTCTTGCAAAACGAATCCATCTTTACAAATCTTTGCCTTAGTCAAGCTGTATTGCAATTGCTCATTTATTTCCTCCAATGCCTTATCTATCGGTCGTGATAACTTTCGTGTTGAAACCTGTAAAGGATGTTCTGCAAACAATTTTCTCCAGTCCTCTAATTGTCCGTAAAAATAGATTGCTGCATCTTTTATTCTTGTATTCAACTTTACATTTACAGCAGGCTCAGGATTTTCATTCCAAAGCAATTGTAATTGTTGCCTGAATTTAAAAGCAGTTGCATTCATACTTTCCAATTTATTGCGGATCTCCTTAAACCAATCGGCAACTTCAACTTCCTTATCCAATTCATCCAGATTCCTTTTTAATTTTTCGACCGGAAAAATAAATTGTTCGAATGAAAACACATTGAACAAGAGTTGCTTCATAAATTCCTGCCGAGCTTTTTCAAACAA
>JAYSPU010000048.1:0-13710 GCA_043721935.1 Bacteroidota bacterium
ATTGAAATTTCTTTTGGAACGGAATAAACATCAGGAACTTTATACGTACTCAATGCATTGCTTTTCAATTTTCCTTTTTCATCGTAGATAACTTCTTCCATGGTCATCCATCCGATTCCTTGTACAATTCCTCCTTCGCATTGACCTCTGTCAATTAACACATTCATACTTGAGCCGAAGTCGTGAACCACTTTCACTGCATCCATAGAATAGGTTCCTCGCAAACAATCGACTGTACAAGTCGTGATAGCAGTTCCGTAAACATGATATGCGAAAGGATGTCCTTTTTCTTTGGTCAGATCAAAATGAATTTCAGGAGTAGCGTAATGAGCATGTTCGGATAATGAAACACGTTTTACAAATGCACTCATAACAATTTGTTTCCAATCCATGGCCTTCTTTCCATCGACTAACAATTGTTCATTTTCTAATTGCAGTTGTGATGCATCTACTCTTAACTCTTCGGCGGCTACTTGAAACAATCGGTCGCGAATCGCTTCGCAAGCCATGAGCGTTGCTTTACCATTCAGATCAGCTGTTGCAGATGCGGCAGATGGAGAAGTATTCGAAATACGAAAAGTATTGGTGGTATGAATGCGAACCTTTTCTGCCGGAATAGAAAATACCAATGCTGCAACTTGCAAAATCTTCGTATTCACACCCTGTCCCATTTCAACTGCGCCTGTACTCACTGAAACACTTCCGTCAGTGTACACGTGAACCAGAGAACGTGCTTGATTCATTAATGTTTTAGTAAATGAAATACCAAAACAGATTGGCATTAGTGCCAATCCTTTTTTTTCCAATTTATTTTTTGAATTGAAGTCAGCGATTTCTGTTTGAAGTTTATCCAACTTATAAAGTTGTTCGGCTTTACTCCAGCATTCCATTGCTTCACTTTCTGCTATCTGTCCGTATGAAAACTCATCTCCGGTTTTAATCAGATTTTGTTTTTGAATTTCAGCAGCATTCACTTTCAATTCCCGTGCAGCCTGAGCAATTGCACTTTCAATTACAAACATTCCCTGCGGGCCACCAAATCCGCGGAAGGCTGTGTTGGGTGGTAAATGAGTACGGCAACTGTAAGCTGTTGCTTTTACATTCGGAATAAAATAAGAGTTTGTACAATGAAAAAGTGTGCGTTCTAAAACTGCAGGAGATAAATCGGCTGCAGCACCTGCATTCTGATAGAAGGTTGCTTCGTATGCAAGTATCTTCAGATCTTTCGACAATCCAATTTTATAATCGGCCGAGTAGGGATGACGCTTTCCTGTCATTCGCATATCTTCCATGCGATGCAAAGAATACTTAACAGGTTTTTTCAAAAGATGAGCACCCAATGCACAAAGAGCAGCCCATGTATTGGCCTGATCTTCTTTGCCTCCAAATCCACCACCGAGACGAATAACTTCTACTTCCAGTTGATGCATTGCTACTCCAAGCACTTTCGCACAAGCACGTTGAACAGCCGTAGGTCCTTGAGTGGATGAATAAATCCGCATCGAATTATTTTCCTGTGGACATGCATACGCACCTTGTGTTTCAATGTACAGGTGTTCCTGTCCGTTCACATCGGCGCGACCGGAATAAACGTATGCGCAATTCTTCCATTCATTTTCAACATCACCTAAACGAAACGTTCGCGGTGGAACGATTAACTCATTTTTTTCTTTTGCAATACGCGGATCGGTAATAATTTCCAGCGGATCAATTTCTACTTTAATTTTTTTAACCGCATGACGCGCCTGTTCGTCTGTCTCTGCAATGACCAAAGCAATCGGCATTCCGCAGAAGTGAACGTGATGATCAGCAAGTAATGGTTCATCGGGAATAATTCCTCCGATTTGATTTTCACCGGTAATATCTTTTGCTGTCAGAATCCGAACAACACCGGGAGCTTTTAACGCTTCTTCAATATCCAGTTTCTTAATCACACCATGCGCAATCGGCGAATCAAAAGCAACAGCAAAAAGTGTCCCGTTGATAACAGGAATATCATCGAGGTAAATGGATTCTCCACGCAGGTGGGTTGTTGAGTCGATGTTTTTCAATGGGGTAGTTGGCAGTTGGTTTGTTAATTAGTTGTCAGTTGGTATTTAGCGATTGGTGATGAGCGATCAGCGATGAGCGATCGGCAATCGGTAAATCAAAAATCTAATACTCCTTCAATCCCTTAATCTATTAGTCTATTAATCCATTAATCCACTCCGTCCTTCCCGGAAACATCACCAGAAAATGTCCAAGGACGAGTTGATTCAATAATAATCGCTTGTAGGCTTCTGTTCCACGGGCATCGCTGATGGGAGATATTTCGGTTTGAATTATTTGTAATAACTCTGTAATTGTATCTTCCGTTATTTTTTTATTAACGAGAAACGATGATGATTTAAATAAGTAAGTTGGTATTGGTCCTACTCCGCCGGCAGAGATGGCGCTGTGTGTAATGATATCGTCTTTAATTTTTAAATGCATAGCTGAATTCACACTGGCAATATCCAGATTGGTTCGCTTCGATACTTTTTCAAAATTAAATTTCGAATGTTGATCAGGAAGTGTGAAGTAAATTTCTGTAATAATTTCATCCGGATGTTTATCCAGCGATTTATATCCTTTGTAGAATTGATTTAACGGAAGTTCGCGTTCAGTTTTTCCATTTGACAGTCGAACCGTTGAATCCAATGCGAGAAAAAATGCAGTGAAATCTCCAATCGGAGACGCATTGACAAAATTTCCGGCTATGGTAGCCATGTTTCTAATTGGCGTAGAAGAAACAAGTGCCGCATACTTCATGAAACCTGGAAATGCTTTTTTAAAAACAACCGATTCGCACAAATCAGTCACTGTTACTGAAGCACCCACATAACACCGATTTCCCTCTAAACGAATATGCATTAACTTTTCATCATCACTAACAAATCGAATAGCAGCATGCGTCATTGAATCGTGGCGCTGAACATATAAATCAGTTCCTCCGCCTGTAACTACCACTTCGTATTCTGTAGATATCACTTCTTTATTCAATCCTGATTTTATTTTCTGTAAGCGTTCTCTTATCGTACTGAAGTAAACAGGTAACAGCCCTTTTTGCGCAGCGTAAACAGCAGCATCCACTTCTATACGTTTCCCAATTAAATCTGCGACCTGAAATGCAGCACGTTCTATAGATTTATAACCGGTGCAGCGGCAAATATTTCCATCAATAGCAGCAATTACTTCTGTATGTGGATTTTCAATTGAGTTCTTCAAACAAAATCCGGCTAGAGACATGACAAATCCCGGAGTACAAAAACCGCATTGTGTTCCACCTTCATTTGCCATCGCTTGCTGAGCAGGATTTAACACCTCCATATTCACACCTTCAATGGTCACAATGTGTTTTCCCTGCGCACTACCAATTGGCAACAAACATGAAGTCATTGAACGGTAGCGTAATTGTCCATCGATAATATCTCCGACTAAAACGGTACAAGCACCACAATCCCCTTCGCGGCAACCGATTTTAGTGCCTGTCAGGTGTTTATGGTAACGAATAAAATCAAGCAAGACCATTCCAACCGGCTGATCGGTTTGGATTTCCTGACTATTTAAAATGAAAGAGACCACAGTTTCGTAATATGAACGCGTAAAGTTATTATAATTGACAAAATTTATGCAGGAAAGAACGGATACTTCTAAATTTATTTACTACCGGCTCATTGCTTTGTGGGCAGTAGCCGAAGGATTATTAGGTGGGATTATCCACAGCTTTCAGCTACCGGTATCCGGACTAATCGTCGGAGGCTTTGCCGTCATTTGCATAGCATTGATTGCCCAAACTAATACGCAGCGCGGAGCTATTCTGAAAGCAACAATACTCGTCGCCATTTTCAAGATGATGCTGAGTCCGCAAAGTTCCATTATGGCCTATGTCGCATTGTTTTTCCAAGGTGTTACCGGAGAACTTTTGTTAGGAAGGAAAAAATCGCCCGTTATCACACTATATGTCTTCACGATTTTATCGTTGCTTGAATCTGCGTTACAGCGCATCCTGATCATGACATTGATATATGGAAAGCAAATATGGATGGCAATTGATGTATTCATCAGCGGACTAACCGGCAGTGAGGAAATAACGCGATACAGTTACATGTTGGCTGCATTCTATATTCTTTTGCATGTTATTGCCGCTTTTTTCATAGCAGTTTTCATTATTCGAATCCGAAAATTGGTGTTTGAAAATAATCGGCTAACAGATCCTGCACTTTTGAAAATTGACGAAGAAAAAACAGGAGTTAAAAAGAAACCGATTCGCTGGTTTTACCTTTCATTGTACATGATACTAATCGTATTATTTCTACAATCCTACGTCGATCCTGAACATGCATGGCTACCGACCTCTACGGTATTAAGATTAATCATTCGTTCCATCCTGATTTTATTAACCTGGAATTATCTTTTTTCACCGCTCCTGAAAATGGTTTTAAAAAAATGGCTGGAAAAGAAGAAGCAAGCATCGGGATCAGAGCTTCATGCTGTGCTGGAACTACTTCCTTCGACACAATTAATTATCCGTCACAGCTGGAAACGCTCTTCAAGTTATTCCGGAATAATGAGATTAAATTACTTTCTTAAAGAAGTTTTTATAAACGCACTCGCCGATGGCCGTATCTGAGATATTTATAATAAGTGGATTGGTTGATTCAGGAAAAACAACCTCTATACTCAACTGGAAAAAAGGCAGAAATGTTTCCGGTATTCTAACGCCAAAGATCGATGGAAAGCGAATGTTCATGGATGCGAAGTCAGAAGAACTATTTTCCATGGAAGCGGCAACAAATGAAGAAATGATAACCGTTGGAAAATACCAATTCAGTAAAACTGCTTTTGAACGGGCAAATCAGATCATATTGAATGCAAAAGATTCTCCTGAGACTGACTGGTTATTAATTGATGAACTTGGTCCGCTTGAACTGGAAGGAGAGGGATTTGCCAAGGCATTCAAAGCCATTCTTCTCGACCGGCGGGAACTAAAACTGATGCTGGTTATACGCGAATCGTTACTCACTAAAGTGACCGACTACTTCGGCATTGGTCAATATCAACTATTTAGATTAAACAGATAAAGTTTGCTTTTTGCCATTCAAATGTCGAATTTAGGAGGCTATGGACGACTATATGAAGGCTGCAATAGATGAAGCCAAACAAGGATTAAAAGAAGGAGGAATTCCAATCGGTTCAGTTTTAGTTCGCGATGGAAAAATTCTGGGACGCGGCCACAACAAGAGAGTCCAAGACGGCGACCCAATTACACATGCAGAAATAGATTGCCTTAGAAATGCCGGCAGAGTTGGCAATTACAAAAACGCAGTCCTCTACTCTACTTTAATGCCCTGTTATTTATGTGCCGGAGCCGTAGTTCAGTTCGGAATTAAAACCGTTTATGCCGGAGAATCCAAAACATTTTCCGGAGCAAAAGAATTCATGGAATCGCACGGAGTAAAAGTGATTGATTTACAAAGTGAAGAATGTGTAGAAATGATGACTAATTTTATCAAAGAAAAGCCGGAGTTGTGGAATGAGGATATAGGGCTGTGAGCGATGAGCGATCGGCGTTGAGACTTCACTATTGAGTAATTGGAGATCAGCGATCGGCGATCGGCGATCAGGGATGAGAGATGAGTAAAGAGTAAAGAGTAAAGAGTGATTAACTAAGACCGATCGATTTGCGATCGCTGATCGCTGATCGCTGAGTACGCAAACTGACAACTAACCAAGTGAAAAACTGACCAACTGCCAATGTCGATACTAATAAAAAACGGAACCGTAGTAACAGTCTCTGAAACTTCAAGAGCTGATGTATACATAGAAGGAGAAACTGTAGTGGCTGTTGGAACGAATTTAAATAAGACAGCAGACAGAACTATAGATGCTACAGGAATGCTGGTAATGCCCGGTGGAATTGATCCTCATGTGCATTTAGACATGCCCTTCATGGGAACTTTTTCCAGTGACAATTACACAACTGGAACAATGGCTGCTTTACATGGCGGTACAACAACCTTGATTGATTTCATTTTGCAGACACAAGGTAAATCGTTGCAACATGCTTTGGACGAATGGCGCGGGCGATCGAATGGGAATGCCTGTTGTGATTATTCATTTCACATGGCTGTAACTGATTTTAACGAGAACACGAAAAAAGAAATTGCCAACATGGTGAAAGAAGGAATTACATCCTTCAAAACATTCATGGCATATAAAGGAGCATTGATGATAGACGATCGTCAAATGATTGGATTGATGAATGAAGTGAAAGAACAAGGCGGAATGGTAACCGTTCATGCAACGAATGGAGACATGATTGACTTTCTGATTGCAAAACATCGCTCAGAAGGAAAGCTTACACCGCTCTATCATTACCTTTCACAACCTGAAATTACAGAAGCAGAAGCGTCAGGACGATTCTCTGACATGGCTGATTATACAGGAGTTCCGGCTTACATCGTCCACATGACTTGTGAAGGCGCATTGAATCAGGTACGAAGAGTAGCAGGAAGAAATCAAAAAGTATTTGCAGAAACCTGTATACAATATTTGTTACTGGATGCATCTCTCTATGAAAAAGAAGACGGAGCAAAATGGGTCATGAGTCCACCTTTACGTCAAAAGAAAGATCAGGCCTCATTATGGGCCGGCATCAATCAAGGCACAGTGCAAGTTGTCGCTACAGATCATTGTCCGTTTAAATGGGAACAAAAACTTTTAGGCAAAGACGATTTTTCAAAAATCCCTAATGGACATCCTGCTATTGAACACCGCATGGAGTTGTTGTTTAGTGAAGGAGTAAATAAAAATAAAATCACACTCAATAAATTTGTTGAAATAAGCTCAACCAATGCAGCAAAAATTTTCGGAATGTTTCCTAAAAAAGGTACTATTGCTCCCGGAAGCGATGCTGATCTGATTCTTATCAATCCGAATGAAGAACATACACTCTCTGTAAAAACACATCACATGAATGTAGACTACTCATCGTATGAAGGCATGAAATTAAAAGGAAAAGTAAAAACAGTTCTCATGCGCGGCCATGTCGCCATCGAAAACGGAAAAGCAGGAGTAGAAAAAGGATTTGGCAAGTTTGTAAAAAGAGAGAAGGTTACGGGGATTATTTAGAGTACCTAGTATTAAATGTTAAGACAAAAAAACAGAATTCAACAAATCAATTCATTATCCCATGAATTTATAGATGGTAGAACAATTCAATAGCCCATGAATTTATTCATGGGGAAAAGAACCCAGAGGCAGAATTAAAATAGAAAAATTAAAAGTAACAAGTTTAGCAAAATCAATAGCCCATGAATTTATTCATGGGGGAAAAGACGCAGAGACAGAAATTAAAGTACAAGGCCAAAGGCAAAAAAATAAGTGACAAATTACAAGTAACGCAAAATCAAAAACCCATGAATTCATTCATGGGTGAAATGACCCCCAGACAGAAGCAAAAAGAAAAATGTATTCGAAATTTAAACCCAACGTAATAAATAATTTTCAAATAAAAACCCACCAAACCTTGATCGCTGATCACCATCTACCAACTGACAACTGACTAACTGACAACTGACCAACTAACAAACTGACAACTAACAAACCGAATATGAGATTAATCAAATCAGGACTCATCCAAATGAGTTTGCCGAAAACTGAAGGCGAAGGAACTATTGAAGAAATAAAAGAAGCAATGTTCCAAAAACACATTCCGCTGATTGAAGAAGCGGGACGTAAGGGTGTGCAAATTTTATGTTTACAGGAAATATTTAACACGCCCTATTTCTGTCCGGGTCAGGATAAGAAGTGGTATGAATCGGCGGAGTCTGTTCCCGGACCAACGACAGAGCGCATGCAGGAATATGCAAAAAAGTATAAGATGGTTATCATCGTTCCAATTTATGAAAGAGAACAAGCCGGATTTTTATACAACACTGCTGCTGTCATTGATGCCGATGGAACGTATCTAGGAAAATACAGAAAAAATCACATTCCTCACACATCCGGTTTTTGGGAAAAATTCTTTTTCAAGCCGGGAAATTTAGGATATCCTGTCTTCCAGACGAGGTATGCAAAAATCGGCGTGTACATATGTTACGATCGTCATTTTCCGGATGGAGCACGAGTATTAGGATTAAACGGAGCTGAGATTGTTTATAATCCTTCTGCTACTGTAGCCGGACTCTCACAATATCTTTGGAAACTAGAACAGCCCGCACATGCTGCAGCGAATGGTTACTTCATGGGTTGTATCAATCGAGTTGGAGAAGAGAAGCCATGGAACCTGGGCAAATTTTACGGCACTTCTTACTTCGTTGATCCGCGCGGACAAATTTTTGCAACAGCTTCGGAAGATAAAGATGAATTACTTGTAGCCGATTTCGATCTTGACATGATTGAAGAAGTTCGTTCAACATGGCAGTTCTTCCGCGATCGTCGTCCTGAAACATACGGCAAACTCACGGAACTTTAATCCAAATAATTTTCAATTATTCTCCCGAAGATTTAATATTTAAAAATATAAATATCTGCGGGAGAGTAAATTTTTTCACCAATAATAAATAACTACGGATGGAATTTAAGCCACCAGCGAACGAAAAAGAATTCGATTCGAATTTCAAGCAGATCAAACCATTGATGAATGCTACCGAAGCATATTACGAAAGCTCACGGTGCTTGTATTGCTATGACGCACCTTGCATCAAAGCATGTCCTACGGGAATTGACATACCTACTTTTATCCGTCAAATTAGTTCCGGAAATAATACAGCATCTGCAAAAACTATTTACGACTCCAACTATTTCGGTTATGCCTGCGGGAAGGTTTGCCCTACCGAAGTATTATGTGAAGGAGCCTGTGTGTATAATCTTCAGGATGTAAAACCGATAGAAATCGGACGACTACAATCCTTTGCTACAGGCTCAGTCATTCGTTCAAATAAAAAATTATATCAAACCGGAAAACCAAATGGTAAAAAGGCAGCCATCATTGGTGCCGGCCCGGCAGGAATTTCTTGCGCGTGCGAATTAAGAATGTTCGGTTATGAAGTAGATATATTTGAATCGAAAACAAAACCATCCGGACTGACCGTCTATGGTGTTGCGCCCTATAAAATTACGAACGAAGAAGCGTTATCAGAGATGGATTATCTCGAAAACCAATTTGGATATCGTGTTCATTACAGTAAAAACATTTCGACTGAAGCAGATCTTTCAAAACTTGAAAAAGAATACGATGCTATTTTCATTGGAATAGGTTTAGGAAAAACCTCTTCATTGAAAATTAAAGGTGAAGAATTGAAAGGTTGTATTGGCGCAGTTGAATTTGTTGAAGAACTGAGAATGAATCATCATAAAGTAAGTGTTCCTAAAAAAGTTATCGTGCTCGGTGGTGGAAATACTGCTATGGATGCTGCTTCCGAATCGGCACGTATGGGAGCTGATGTCATTCTTGCTTATCGTCGAAGTCATGCTGAAATGGGTGCTTATCATTTTGAATATGATTTGGCAAAAGGTGTTGGTGTAAAAGGAATGTTTAATCTGTCGCCGGTTGAAATAACCGGAAATGGTCAAGTGAACGGCGTTACATTTTCACGCACCGATGATGAAGCTGCTCCGATTCCGGGAAGTGAATTCACTCTTGAATGTGATTTAGTTATTAAAGCAACAGGACAATCAAAGCAAGTTGAATTTTTATCCATGATAAAAGGAATGTCATTGGATAAAAAAGGGCGCATAGTTGTGAATGAAAATTTTCAAACAGGAAATGCAAAATATTTTGCCGCAGGCGATGCAGTTTCAGGAGGAGAAGAAGTAGTAAATGCAGTAGCGAATGGAAGAAAAGCAGCGCGCGCTATTCTTGAACTGGGTAAATAAGTTAACGGTATTATTAATCTAATTTTATGGCCGATTTAAAAGTAAATTTTGCAGGAATAAAATCTCCAAATCCATTCTGGCTTGCTTCGGCACCACCAACCAATAGCGGATACCAGATCATGAAAGCGTTTGATGCCGGTTGGGGCGGGGCTGTATGGAAAACACTCGGCGTCCCGGTGGTCAATGTCTCAAGTCGGTATGGTGCACTCAACTATCGCGATACGCGAATGATGGGCTTCAACAATATTGAACTAATTACAGATCGACCATTACGTGATAATCTAAGAGAAATTGAAGAAGTGAAAAAACGCTTTCCTGATCATGCCATCATTGCTTCTTTGATGGTAGAGACAAGAGAAGAATGGCATCAGATAGTTAAAGATTCACAGAATGCAGGAGCGGACGGACTTGAATTAAATTTCGGTTGTCCGCATGGAATGTGTGAAAGAGGAATGGGCTCTGCAGTTGGACAAGAACCAAAAGTTTTAAAAACGATTGTGGAATGGGTAATGGAAGCTGCGAAGGTTCCGGTTATTGTAAAGTTAACACCGAACATAACAGACATCACACGTCCTGCAATGGCAGCAAGAGAAGGTGGAGCCCAGGCTATTTCCATGATTAATACTATTCAAAGTTTAATCGGTGTAGATATTGACCGATTTGTCACCTATCCTATTGTAGATGGGAAAAGCACGAATGGTGGTTACTGTGGACCGGCTGTTAAGCCAATTGCCATGAACATGGTAAAAAATTGCGCCCAACACCCGAACATTAAGCTACCTATTTCTGGAATTGGTGGTATAGAAAACTGGAGAGATGCTGTGGAATTTATTCTCCTTGGGGCAGGAACTGTACAAGTTTGTACCGCTGTCATGCACTATGGTTTCGGTATAATCCGGGAAATGGTTGCCGGACTAACGCAATATATGGATGAAAAAGGCTTTGCAACCATCGAAGATTTCAGGGGAAAGGCCCTTCCAAATGTCATGCATTGGGAAGATTTGAATCTAAAATACAAGGTAACGGCCAATATACATGAAGAAAAGTGCATTGGTTGCCAGCTGTGTTACACGGCATGCGAAGACGGTGCACATCAGGCCATTGGTCTTCCGGCAGATGGAAATTCCCGAATTCCGCACATAATCGAAGAAAATTGCGTGGGTTGTAATTTGTGCTCACTTGTTTGTCCGGTCGAAGGCTGCATTACAATGGATCAAAAAGACGATGGAACACAAACACTTACATGGAAAGAAAGGACATTGGACGGGAATGTTCCTACTACATTTAATGATCCTTTAGCAGGCGGACTTCATCATTGGGTTCCGGAACCGATGGCTGCTCTGGAAAAAGAAACGCCGTTACATTATAAAGCAAAATAAAAAAAAGGTAACTAAAGTTGCGAGGGATTGATTTTTTTATAATTTTATGTATGGAAATTTAATCACACTAAACTTTTACCCCTATATTTCGCAGTAAAATTTTTCTCTACATACACTAAAAAGGCAGAACAAGTTGTTCTGCCTTTTTAGTTTACCTTAATATTTCACGCAATATTTTTTTGGAGCGTCACTGTTCATAGATCACTATATCATTTTGATCAGCCTGACAACTATACTGAAGTGCTTCAGACTTCAACTCTGAACGAATCGAAACAATGCTAAAACTTAATATCAAAACTGAAAGAAATCCTGCTAACCGATAATACATAGTTTCTGAAAATAAAAGCACATGATCTGCTTCCATAATAGAAGCTATAACAATGGATATAATGCTTGCGAAATACGAATATTTAAAACGAGCCTGGAGCAAGTAAGGGATGAATAGAAAAACATTCAAAACCAAGAACCCTCCAAAAACCAGTAAGGCTTCAACAGAAACAAATCCTGCTATTGAAGGCGTAATGCAAAGCATCACCACAAATGGAAAAACAACTGTCCATGCCAGAAGGTTGAAATAGCTTTTCATCTTTTGATTCCTTTCTTATTGGAATCCCAAGTTTAAAAAATTTATCTACTGGTTTTTTTGAAATAGGTAAACAGACCGGATTTTGAGACGAATCAACCGACAGAAAGAAGAGATTGTAGCTATACAAGTAGTGTTTAAAATGCCACGAATGCACGAATGCAATGTTTTGTTAGATTCTATTATTCGACTTAGTAAATATTAAACGCGGAGAACGCGAAGTTCACAAAGAAAGGGTTGGCATTCAGGCAAACAATTATTTGTCAAATCTGCCGCCAATCAAGCAATCTCTTAATCTATTAATCTTTTAGTCTATTAGTCTATTAATCAAGGCCCCCGCTATATCTATAAAAAAAAGGGGGAGTAACTCCTCCTCCTTTTTATTTTCCACACCTTGAAAAAAGTGTAATAGAGTAACCATATTAGAAAACGAAACTGATATAAAGGTGCTGCAATACTCTTCTGCCGGCAATAGAGGATTAGTAAACAAACTGTTTCGAAATGAAATTGGAGGCTATCACAAAGAATTCGGTAATAATTTCAGAGATATATCTTGACTGATGACGATGTATTAACGATCTTTTGGCATTAGAATGGTTTCGACAAACAATCCGAATTTCATTTTATGGAGTCTATTACCGGTTTTACTCGCTTTTATTTTTCTTTTTTTCATCGTTTACAGAATTCGCAGGGAAGGACGAATTAAAGAAAAGGAAATCGAGCAGAAACGGTTAACGGCAGAAATGGAAATGAAAGCACTTCGTGCTCAGATGAATCCTCATTTCATCTTTAACTGCATGCAATCGATTTACCAGTTTATCACGAAGAATAAAAATAAAGAAGCAGGAGAATACCTTTTAAAATTTTCGAAACTAATGCGTCTAATTTTAGAAAATTCAATTCATAAAGAAATAGCTTTGGAAGATGAGTTTGAAGCATTACTACTTTATATGGACTTAGAAAAATTAAGAGTCACAAATGGATTTGAATATGAAATTAAAATTGATCCTTCAATCGATGTGAAAAATACATTTATTCCGCCATTGCTTTTACAACCCTTTGTCGAAAACTCGATCTGGCATGGTTTCGCACAAAAAACTAATCCCGGAAAAATTGAAATCAAAGTAACAAGAAACATGGATTTCCTCATCATTAGTTTAACTGACAATGGAATTCAATCTATAAAACCGGAAGTGGCAATAGGAAAGAAAAAATCTTTCGGGCTTCAATTGACCAGTGAACGAATTGATTTATTGAATGAAAGCAGAAATGAACAACTTGGATTAAAGATGACTGACCTTTTTACAAATCAACTCTATAGTGGAAAAAAAATAGACCTAACCCTTCCTTTTCGAACTGATGATTAATTCACAACTCCAATATAATGCAGTCATCATTGATGACGAACAACAGCAACAAGAAGCATTAATGAACATGCTTGAGGATCAGCATGAAATAAAAGTGGTGAAAATTTGCTCTTCGGTAGACGAAGGCAAATCTTTTCTCCTTTCACACTCCGTTGACCTGGTATTTTTAGATGTAGTCATGCCCCCTTCCAATGGATTTGAAATTTTAAAAGCACTGCCTGTTATTAATTTTGAAACCATCTTTACGACGAGTCATGAAAGCTACGCCATTCAAGCCTTTAAAGTAGCAGCAGTTGATTATTTATTAAAGCCTTTTGGGAAAGAAGACCTTTCGATAGCGCTTTCAAAATTTAAAGAAAAAGTTCAGCTGAAAAAAAAATCGGAACACATACAAGCTTTACTGATGAATTTAAAAAAAGAGCAAAGCGAATCTATCCGACTAGCTCTGCCTGTTTTGAGTGGATTCACTTTTGTGGATACG
>JAYSPU010000049.1:0-4942 GCA_043721935.1 Bacteroidota bacterium
ATGCGGGAGATAACGTTTCATTTAGTTGGATTTGGCGACTAAGATAAAAAATGTAGGTATTAAAATACTATGTGTTTCAATTCATTATCAGCATGAATCGGAGTCCGGTTGTTCACTTAATTTCTTCATAAGGCACATATTCTCCATCCTCACGTTTTCCGGTTTTCGGATGAATCGTAATGGTTCCTTCTTCCTTTTTTTTACGCTCTTCCTTTTCCATTTTAGAATAAAACTGATTTGCCGCCTGCTGAAAAGCATCCATCGTATTAAAGAAAATAAATCGACGTATGGTTCTGAATAACAAAATCAGAATGATGGAGATGATGATGAATTCTTGCATTTCAGTTGGCAGTTGGTCAGTTGGCAGTTGGTCAGTTAGTCAATTGTCAGTCGGTCAGTTTGTGCCATAACTGACAACTGACCAACTGCTATCGGGATAAATACAAATTCCTCTCTCCATAAATTTTCTGAAAGAATTCATCTTCCAGATCGTCGATGAAGTAAATGGCTTCGCCGGTGGATTTCATTTCGGGGCCGAGTTCTTTATTCACATCGAGGAATTTATTGAATGAGAAAACAGGAACTTTAATAGCATAACCGTGTTTCTTCGGATTGAATTTAAAATCCGCAAGTTTATTGGCACCAAGCATTAATTTAGTAGCGTAATTAACATACGGTTCGTCGTATGCTTTTGCAATAAAGGGAACTGTTCTTGAAGCACGAGGATTCGCTTCGATCACATACACGATATCATTTTTTATAGCAAACTGGACATTGATGAGTCCAATCACCTTCATGGCCTTTGCAATCTTGATAGTAATCTCTTCCATCTGACGAATGATGTCATCGCTCAAATCAAACGGTGGTAGAACTGCATTGCTGTCTCCGCTATGAATACCGGCCGGTTCAATGTGCTCCATCAAACCAATGATGTAGACATCTTCACCATCGCAAATTGCATCTGCTTCAGCTTCTATTGCTTTTTCCAGAAAATGGTCGAGCAGAATTTTATTATCGGGAATGTCTTGCAATATTTTTATCACATGCGTTTCCAACTCCGCTTCGTTGATGACGATCTTCATACTTTGTCCGCCTAAAACATAGGACGGGCGAACCAACAATGGAAAACCAAGATCGCGGGATAAGCCTACTGCATCGTCAGCATTTTCAACCACACAGAATTTCGGATATGGAATACCAAGCTCTTTTAACAAATTCGAAAAACGTCCACGGTCTTCTGCAAGATCCAGTGAATCAAAAGAAGTACCTATTATTTTAATTCCATACTTATTTAATTTCTCCGCCAGTTTCAACGCTGTTTGTCCGCCGAGTTGAACAATGACACCTTCCGGTTTTTCGAATTTAATGATTTCGTAAATATGTTCCCAGAAGACCGGTTCAAAATAAAGTTTGTCGGCAATGTCAAAATCGGTTGAGACAGTTTCCGGATTACAATTAATCATGATGGTTTCATATCCACATTCTTTTGCAGCGAGAACACCGTGCACACAACTGTAATCAAATTCAATTCCTTGTCCGATACGATTCGGTCCTGAGCCGAGAATAACAACTTTCTTTTTATCGGATCGTACACTTTCATTTTCCTCGTCGAAGGTGGAATAGTAATAAGGTGTACGCGCTTCAAATTCTGCAGCACATGAATCTACTAGTTTCCAGACACGACTTATTTTTTCTTCTTTTCGTTTATTAAAGACCTGACTTTCGAGGCAACGTAACAAATGCGCAACCTGACGATCGGCATATCCTTTCTTTTTCGCTTCCATCAACAATTCACGTGGAATGGTATCAACGGTATATTTTTCAATTTCTTTTTCAAGACTGATGAGTTCTTCTATCTGACGTAAGAACCAGGAATCAATCTTCGTTAGTTTTTGAATCGTATTAAACGGAATACCAATTTTAAAGGCATCGTAAATATGAAACAAACGATTCCAACGAGGACGTTCAAGCGAGTCTAGAATTTCAGCTTGATCACGAAGTTCTCTTCCATCAGCACCTAAACCATTACGTTTGATCTCGAGCGACTGACATGCTTTTTGTAATGCTTCCTGAAAGCTTCTTCCGATTCCCATTGCTTCACCAACCGATTTCATTTGCAATCCGAGATGACGATCCGTTCCCTGAAACTTATCAAAATTCCAACGGGGAACTTTCACAATGACATAATCCAATGTCGGTTCAAAAAACGCAGACGTACTTTGTGTGATCTGATTTTTCAATTCGTCGAGACGATAACCAATTGCAAGCTTCGCTGCAATTTTTGCAATCGGATAACCGGTTGCTTTAGAAGCGAGAGCAGAAGAACGTGAAACACGCGGATTGATTTCAATTACAATAATTTCTTCTTCGTTCTCAGGATTAACAGAGAATTGAATATTACAACCGCCTGCAAAATTTCCAATGCCATTCATACACTTGATGGCAAGATCACGCATTCTTTGGTACGTAACATCTGACAATGTCATAGCAGGAGCAACTGTAATAGAATCGCCTGTATGAATTCCCATCGGATCGAAATTTTCTATCGAACAGACGATGATAACATTTCCATCTTTATCACGCAATAATTCCAATTCAAATTCTTTCCATCCACTAATGGATTTCTCTATCAACACTTGATGAGTGGGAGAAGCATGCAAGCCACGATTTAAGAAAGCATCAAACTCTTCCTTTGAATGAACAAATCCACCACCACTTCCACCCAAGGTAAACGAAGGACGAATGACAAGCGGGAATCCAATTTCCTGTGCAATTTCTTTTCCTTCTAAAAACGAAGTAGCAGTACGACCTTTACAAACACCGGCACCTAAGCGCAACATGCAAAGACGAAACTTTTCCCGGTCTTCTGTCATATTGATGGCGTCGATATCAACGCCTATAAGTCGCACTCCGTATTTTTCCCAAATCCCTGCCTTGTCACAATCAATTGCCAGGTTCAATGCAGTTTGTCCGCCCATCGTTGGCAATACAGCATCAATCTTATGCTTTTGTAAAATTTCAATGATTGATTTTTTGGTTAAAGGCTTCAGGTAAATATTGTGAGCGGTGACTTTATCAGTCATGATTGTCGCCGGATTGGAATTGATAAGCGTCACTTCAATTCCTTCTTCTTTCAAAGAACGAGCAGCCTGTGATCCTGCATAATCAAATTCGCAAGCCTGTCCAATTACAATCGGTCCACTGCCGATGATGAGTACTGATTTTATAGTTGTGTCGCGCATGTCAGTTTGTTAGTTGGCAGTTGGGCAGTTGTCAGTTGGTCAGTTAGGCAGTTGGTCAGCTAGTTAGTTCAATAAAGTCAACTAATTATTTCTTTATCCTTTTTGAGATCAACCTCAAATGTTTAACAACTAAATAACTGACTTACTGACCAACTGACAACTGTCAGCGTGGCGAATTTACCATTTTCCCTTCTATCTTTACAATCTATGCAAGGAAAGCTGCAACATGAAAATTATGAATGTGAATACCTGATTTACGGAGTTGGGAAAAGAATCATGTTTGCCTTTCATGGGTTTGGAAATCATGCATCCGATTTCAAAGGATTGGAGGAAGAACTAGGTATTGAATACACCATCATCTCAGTCAACTTGTTTTTCCATGGGAGCAGTTCAGTCTTGCGCCAATTCGTTGAGGAAGGTTTTTCGACAGAGGATATGAAGGAACTGATGCAATCCTTAATGAGCCGGTTCCCGGCTGAAAAATATTCGTTCATTGGATTTAGTCTGGGTGGGCGGATTGCACTGACATTAGTTGAGCTCTTTCCGGATTTAGTTGACAGACTGTACCTGCTGGCACCTGACGGCCTGATAGTGAGTCGGTTTTACAAGTATTCAACTTTTAATAAAGCAGGCAGAAAACTGTTTAATTGGGCAAAGGATCAACCTAATACATTAATCCGTCTGGCAGGAATATTAAAAAAACTACGATTACTCGACGATAAAAAGTACCAATTAGCCATGTATCATCTCGAATCAAAGGAATACCGATACAGAGTCTACGATGTGTGGATGGTTTTCAGACAAATCAGGCCGAATTTGGATCAAATCCGAACGATCATAAGTAAAAAGAAAATTAGAGTCAAGCTATATTTCGGAAAATACGACCGAATAATACTGGCTGAATGGGGAGCAATTTTGCAAAAAGGTCTTGAAAAACAGGTAAATACGACCCTGATCGATACCGGACATCAACTGTTTCGCTCTCCATTCCTGGAACAGATTGCCGGAAAAATAAAGAACGATGCAGAATGAGTCCTGCATCGTTCAAAAAATATTTTAACCCTTATTTAGGGCCTTTTTCAGAAGATACCGTCAATTTCTTGCGGCCTCTCTGACGTCGTGCAGCCAGAATTCGGCGTCCGTTAGCAGTACTCATTCGCTCACGAAATCCATGTTTATTCTTTCTGCGACGGGTCGATGGTTGGTAGGTCCTTTTCATAGTAATTGCATTCTAAGTTCAAAAAACAGGTCGGCAAAGGTAATAGTTTAATTCAAAGTGCAAAGCTTAAAGTTGAAAATTTCTATCTGGCTATGTAAAGAAGTTTTTTTGTTTCGAAGAATGGCTCACTAAAAACATGGGTCAGATCAAAGGAAGTGGTTTTCAATCCGCACTCACCTATTTCCTGCTTCAAATCCCCGCCTTTTAACAGCAACCACCCATTTTTCAAGGAGTTAAGTCCGCCGGGCTCGATTAATTTTCGTGTCCAACCAATGATTTCTCGAATCGGTGCCACAGCCCGACTCACCACAAAATCAAATTCAACATCTAACTCTTCCACCCTGATTTTTTGCGCTTCCACATTTGTAAATCCTAAAGCATTAGCCACTTCTTCGACGACTGTAATTTTTTTTCCAATGGAATCGACTAACAAAAACTGACATTCAGGAAAAAGAATAGCCAAAGGAATCCCCGGAAATCC
>JAYSPU010000050.1:0-2696 GCA_043721935.1 Bacteroidota bacterium
TTGGAGAATTTTACAGTGTAGCCGTTACCAATAATTGTCAGCAAGCCGATACAGGTACGAAGATGATTCATATTGGAAAAAACACAACGAGTACAATTATATCCAAAGGAATTTCAGGAGGAAAAAGTAATAACAGCTACAGAGGACTTGTACGAATTGGAAAAAAAGCCAGCAATGCGCGAAATTTTTCTCAATGCGATTCATTACTTCTTGGCGACAAATGTGGTGCTCATACTTTTCCCTATCTGGAAGTAGGAAACAGCACAGCGATAGTAGAACACGAAGCAACCACTTCTAAAGTTGGAGAAGATCAAATATTTTATTGCAATCAACGCGGAATTTCTACCGAAGATGCAGTAGGATTAATTGTAAACGGGTACTGTAAAGAAGTGTTCAATCAACTCCCAATGGAATTTGCTGTAGAAGCGCAAAAATTACTGGCGATTTCTCTCGAAGGAAGTGTAGGATAATAAATAACATGTACTACGCGAAGTCGAAGTACTTGTGGTGAACGAAGTCGAACTAATAGTTAATTCATTTGATCTACTTTCCAAACTGATTAACTGACAACTGACCAACTGATAACTGACCAACTGACAACTGACCAACTAAAAAATGATGCTTAAAATTTCCGGCCTGAAGGCTAAGATTGAAGATAAAGAAATTCTGAATGGTATTGATCTGGTAGTAAAACCGGGAGAAGTACATGCTATCATGGGACCGAATGGTTCGGGTAAAAGCACTCTTGCCTCTGTTCTTGCAGGACGCAATGAATTTGAAGTGACAGAAGGAGAAATTCTTTATAACAATGAAAATTTATTAGAACTCTCACCTGAAGACCGCGCACGCAAAGGATTGTTTTTAGCTTTTCAATATCCGGTAGAAATTCCGGGGGTTACCAATGCTAATTTTTTAAAAACAGCATTGAATGAAATTCGCAAGTCGAAAGGTTTAACACCCCTTGATTCAAAAGATTTTCTTCAGTTAATGCGTGAAAAAATGAAGTTAGTTGAAATGGATAAAGCAATGACACAACGTTCGGTGAACGAAGGCTTCAGTGGTGGCGAGAAAAAAAGAAATGAAGTTTTTCAAATGGCAATGTTAGAACCAACACTTGCTGTCTTAGACGAAACAGATTCGGGTTTGGATATAGATGCACTCCGCATTGTTGCTAATGGAGTCAACGCACTTCGCAACAGTGAGCGATCGTTCATCATCATTACCCATTACCAACGTTTGTTAGATTACATCGTACCGGATTTTGTACATGTTCTCTACAAAGGAAAAATAGTAAAGTCGGGAACGAAGGAACTGGCATTAGAGCTGGAAGAAAAAGGTTACGACTGGATTAAAGAAGAAGTTGCCGTAAAAGCATAAATCAAATCATGAAAACGACAACAGTGACCTCTTTTACCGATACATTTCTAAAAGGAAGCGAAGCATTGATTGCTTCCTCACCGGCATTCCTACGTGCACTTCAACAAATTGGACTGGACACATTTGTTGCCAACGGTTTTCCTACGACTAAAAATGAAGAGTGGAAATACACCAACCTTGCTCCTGTACTGAAGCAGTCTTTTGATCTTTATCCAACTGACAACATACTTACTGCAGCAACGGTTGATCAACTTTCCTTGTTGAAAGAAAATTCGATTCTACTTGTTTTTGAAAACGGAAAACTGAATAAATCGTTATCCCGCATTTCTGAATTACCGAAAGGATTAATTGTTGGCGACTTAGCTGATCATCTTGATCATCCTGCCGTTCAATCTCATCTCGGACACTATGCTGACGGAAAAACAGAATCACTCGTTGCTTTGAACACAGCTTTTATTCGTCATGGAACATTTTTACAGGTTGAAAAAAATGTAGTCGTTGAAGAACCTGTGTATATTCTATCTGTTACTACGGCAACACAAGCATTAACATACCCACGAAATTTATTCATTGCTGAAAGTGGATCTAAAATAAAAATTGTAGAAAGCGTTCACGGAACAACTGCGTCTTTTACCAATGCGGTAACTGAAATTGTAATCCGGGAAAATGCATTTTTAGAATTGACCAAAATACAAGCAGAAGAAGGAGAGGCTTCAAGAGTAGATCATACAGAAGCTTCATTACATAAAAACAGTTTGTTTCACATACACACCATTTCAGGTGGCAGTAAACTTGTTCGAAACGATTTGCACATCGTGTTGAATGCTGAAAATGCGAATGCCTATTTAAATGGTCTTTACGTTATCAACGGAAATGATCACGTAGATAATCATACATTGGTTGATCATGCCATGCCGAATTGTTATACCAATGAGCTCTACAAAGGTATTATGGGTGGTCGTTCACACGGAGTTTTTAACGGAAAAATAATGGTAAGAAAAGATGCGCAAAAAACAAATGCGTATCAATCCAATAAAAACATCATTCTTTCGGACGAAGCGATGATGAACACTAAACCGCAACTTGAAATTTACGCCGATGATGTGAAATGCAGTCATGGCGCAACAACAGGACGACTTGACGATGAATCTCTTTTTTACTTGCGTTCACGCGGCATCGGATTAGAGGCAGCTCGTGCATTGTTAACTATTGCATTTGCAGATGACGTATTAAGCAGAATTAGCATTGAAAGTTTGAAAGAAGAATTACAATCTTTAATACATCGCTCACTGAACGAAAGGAATTAAAAAATGGAAAAT
>JAYSPU010000051.1:0-1608 GCA_043721935.1 Bacteroidota bacterium
GAGAAACTACTATCGTAAGCAAGACATCCAAAAACTTCTTGACTCCTCATTTACTGGAAATCTAAAATAATATTTCATTATGCCTAAAGCAAAATACCCGGCACGAAAGTGTTTAAATCCGAAGTGTCCAATTGGAACTTTTATTCCAAGGCGCTCCGATGCGAAATACTGCGATAATGTTTGCAGGTCAGGCTACCACTATGAATTGAACAAGGAGAATAATAAACACAAGTACCGGGATGCCCAGATCGCTAAGAATGCCGACAAGAGTCTTGCACAATTGTATAATTCACTTCAAAATCAAAAAAAGGAGTTTGTTACCAATGAAATTCTGCAATCTCATTCAATTTCATTGGATACTTCAGTAGTTACAGATATTGATCCAAAATCCAATGTCCGGATTTATTGGTTTTATGATTACGGCGTAATGGCGGTGGCTTGGGAGAAATTCAAGATTGTAAAAAAATCAAATTATTATAAAAAGGAAAATAAAAATGGTTGATGCAAATGATTTTAGTGGCTTTCTTCCGCCAGAAGGCAGAGGTAACCTAACAGGTGTAACCAATGGAAGTAACTCAGACTTAGGATGGGTTATTGCCGGTTGCTTGATTGTAGTGATTGTATTTGTTGTATGGAAACAGGAGGAGAGAATCGGCGTATTGAATTTGAAAGGGAGGAAGGGTGGGGATGAGTGACTGAAGGCAGAATATATCCATGGAACCAGATTTTTATTTATTTTGTGAATATGGTTTAGGAAATTCTTATTATTGTATTGGTCATTGAAAAATTAAATGGTAAGATGACCAGGTTCTTTTTTAAAAAGTTAGATTAATTAACCGGTTCATTTTATGAAAGCGTTAATTCTTTTTATGACCACACAAAGAATGGGAGATTTGATTTATAAATAGCAACAGTATTCATAGGCAGTAGATCCTCCTAAATCATATCTTATTACACTTAAGAACAGATGGGAATTTATGGTTATTGATACTTCGCGTTGGAGTGGGAGTCTAGCCTTGAAAGAATTTTACACAAAGGCAACCTCCTAATTTTTTAATTTGATCAATATAAAGTTAAAAAGACAAGATTTAAATTTCACCATCAAATTCATTACTCTAAAACCTAAATTTGAAGGATGACGTACAGTCTATTTCAAAGTGAAGTTTAAAGTGATCAGCAATGAGTCGGAGTTTCTAAAATAAAATTTAATCGAAATAAAAATATAAAGAATGAATTTAATTAAGCTATTTAAAAATATCGTTTATTTTATTATTTTGGTATACATTGCATGTGCGTATGCAAAATAAAAATGCAAAACGGATGATGAGATTGCGCTCATCTACGGTAGAACCGGTATTAGGCTCATTGATTAATTTCACCGGTATGCGAAGAATCTACACACGCAGAATAAAAAGTGCCAATAAGTTTATGCTCGCCGCCGCAATTGCTTACAACCTGAAAAAACTCTTAAAGTGGAATGCACCAAAGAGGATAAGTGTGTGCAGTCGGCTCGAAATTTCATCGATATTAACAAAAGGGTGGGTGTTGTCAACAATTTTCGTTGTCAGGCGCTATGTGTATCGCCATAATTCCCGGAATATTTTTCAG
>JAYSPU010000052.1:0-4092 GCA_043721935.1 Bacteroidota bacterium
CAGCCAACAAAAACGGAATAGAAAAAAGCGTATACTCCATTTAATCTTTCGTAACCTGCTTCAGATTTTTATCCTGATCGATTTGCCATTGATCAAAAATACCATCGCCATCAAAATCTACTACAGCGGTAGCTAAGGCTTTAAAGCTTTTCACCGAAGCGTCCGTTACTTCAATCTTATAATTGGCAGAACCACCTTCGGTAACTAATTTTGGCGGCTCGAAACCGATCTCATCCATTTGCAAGGTAAACTTGCTATTGGTGAAAAAATAAGTTTTTTCCATCGTATATAAATGCTCCAATTGAAGTTGAGCTTCTGTGCTTTTCGCCTTGCTTATAAGAGGTAGCAAATTCGGCAGCGCAAGCAATACCAGAATCCCTAGGATTACAAGCACAATGAGTAATTCAGCAAGTGTAAAGGCTTTGTATGTTTTTGAAAAAGTTTGCATGTTGATTGAATTATCTTGACGAAATTAAGAAAAGGTTTTGAAAATGGAAATTTGCTCAAGGCTATTTTGGGTTAAGTATTTATTTTTTAGTAGCTCTAAATTTTAGAAATCAAATGGAAAGGACTGAAAGTCAAATTTTATCGACATATGCAAAATGAAGCTAACCACTTTCAGGTATCATCTCCCTACTTTGTTTTATAACAATTAGTTGAATTCCATCCTGTTCAACTAATTTTAAAGTGGCTGTGTCAAGAAGTATTTTATTGACACAGTAAATCAAAAATAATTTCTAATTCTTTTTTACTTTTCCATTTTTATCATATTCCTTTTTAGAAATTAATACCCCATTGTTGAAATAAAAAATTCTTTCAATCTTATCTTGAAGCCCTTTAAAATAAACAATTCTTTTAACAAGCTCTGTATTTTTATAAAAATTCTCAATACATATTTTATTTTTAAAAAAATGCATTTCCTTTGTTAAGCTATCATTCCTATAAATTGCAAAAGACATATTCCAGTCTGAATTGTGTTCTGTCTTAATTGTATCAATTTTGATTATAGAATTGTTACTATCAAACTGAACAGATTTGTCAATATAAAATTCGGTAAAACTACTATCAAATAATCCATCAATATATTTTATTCTTGTTGTAGTATCACCATTTTGATTAAATGTTATGGCAGTACCGTTGAGCAATCCATTTCTATAATATACATTTGCTCTTGTTTTTCCATCTCCCCAATATGCTGTAAAAAGGCTATCTAATAATCCTTTTTTATAATATCCTTCTTCCGATTTATTACCATTTCCCCAAAATCTGGTAAAGTAACCATTAAGTGTATCATTATCATATTGCGAAATCATAAATATTATACTATCTCTTTCTCCGAAGAAGACCCAAATTCCTTGCTTACCATAATTATCTGCTTTATTAATTTGGTTCTCTAACCCTGGAAATTTGTCAATTTTCATTTGGCATATTGCAGCGAAAGGTGCAAAGAAAATAAATGCAAATACTAGATAAAGTTTCATATTCAATTGATTATGGCATTGGACTCATATTTCCTACAATTGGAAATGGATTTAGCAATGGTGGACTGACAACTTGAACATTTAACTGCCAATTATCAATCAATACACTTGGATTTGAATTCCCAATCGAATATTGGATTTGACCAGCAGTATTTACCGTGATTGTTGTTGTTTGCCTCCAAAATACAGCTGGAAATGTTGTATTGTTTGGGTCACTAATTAAATTAGGTCCAGATGATATGATACCCTGAATAGCTTGGGTTGGTGTAATTGCGTTAATGCTTAAAGTATTCCCTTGATTTAAAGGATTGAAAGCTACATTAACAACAGAACCTGGAACAGTTGTAATAGGATTGCCTGTGTTGTCAGTAACAATTCCTTGAGAAATCATATTTCCATCTCCTGGTCGAGTATTGTTAATTATACCATTTGCAACCCTTTGCCGAAATGCAACAATTTGAATATTTTGGTCAATCTTATTGCCAGTTACTCCACTAATAAAACTTTTTGCTGCATAATTATCTGGATTAGCTAATTCATATGCAAAATGTAACCATCTTCTATTTTGGTATTCTTTAGCAAGCTTATTTGCTTCAGCTTGAATTTGACCTTGTGTTGCTTGATTTCGTTGCATTTCCAAAAGGGGTTCAGTTACTTTTTTATCAAACTTCCTCTGAGCCTTTTTAGTTTGACTTTTACTAATATCGCCAAGAACATCTAGATATGAAATTGGATTATCTTTGTTGACTACATAACTACTTTCCCATGGTAGAGGTTTTGGATCCAAATTCCATCTCCTACCCAATCGAGTATCATACTCCCAAAACTCGGCTGTGTTGTGGTTTCCACTTCCTGATATTTCGTCTGTCTTTTCCTGCCCATTAAACCCAAACCGATAACCCTCCGGCTGATAACTCCTACCCGGCATCAACATACCAAAGGGGTGATCTTGCTCGACGATTTCTTAGCATAGAAAACGCCTATCGTCGTACAGTTTACAATTTTCAGCGCCTGTATTTGATAATAAGTAAAATTAATTTTCATTAAATCTTGGTAGAACATTTCGGCAATCTGAGCTTGTTTTTTCTTGGATATTCTGGACAACTCTACTAAATTTCTAAGTAAATTCCACCAACTATTTTTGGCCTCATTACCAAAAATAAAAAACGAGAGTGGATTTTTTATAGAACTAATGACATTCAGTATGCTTTATTTTTAACTCTTGATCTATTCTTTCAATAAATCCTCTCTCAAACACCCCTGTCAACTCTTCTTTAAGTTTAAAATTATTCCACTTAACTCCACCGTTACCAGAACTCCCTCCTTTGCCTTCATTATCGAATGCGTAAGCGATAAACAAAGATGATGTTTTGGATGAATCCCAGTAATGTTGATCGCCGCCATATCTAAAAATATAATTATATACCTCTTCCTTTTCATAGACCTTTATAGTTAGATAAGTAGTATCATTATTATAATATTCTTTAATACTATCCTGTATAATAGTTGGAGTATTCGATATCACCATTTTTACTACTTTTTCCAGCTCACTTTTAGCCACTGGATATAGATAACATTTGATCGAACCATGAGTTCCACCTCCCATACACCCAATAAAAAGATAAGCACACAACAATATAAATAATAGTTTTTTCATTTGTATTATGGTCCTTTAGGTTTCTCTATTTTTACATTCTTTAAATACTCTGCATACCTAAAACTTCTAAATCCAAGGCCTCCTGTTCGTGCTGCCTTTTGACCTGCATCAGAAGTGGCTTTTGTAACAGGTTTTCCTGTTATAATATCATTTTCCTTTTTCACGTATTTTTCAGTTGTTTTATCTGCTCGTTCTATAAAAGCATTATTGGCAGCAGAGCTTCTCGAATCCAATGTTCCGGACAAACCGTCAATTCCATTTGGAGGTATATTATCGAAGTCTTTATCATGCTGCATTGCATTTGCATCCGTTTCGTCAATTGGTGATAAGCTGTAATCGTCTGGATAGTTACCATCTTTATCAAGTTTATTCCAAAACTCTTTTGGATTATTTGGTCCTGCATAAACTCCATGTTCTGAATTCTTAACATTGAACGAGTTCATACCTGTTTCCTTTCCATCCTTATCAAACTTATGAATAACATATGTTACTCCTACATCACCACGTGGTCCAACTCCATTTGCTGTTTCAACATTTACATCTCCAGCATTTTTTATGTTAGTGTAATTTACTACGAATAGCTTTGTTCTTGAACCATCAGCATTTTCTCGAATGTGTACAGAGTAATATTCTAAACCATCTAAATCGATTCCATCAATAGATCTATTTGAAGCAAATTGATATGGAGTGAGCATTGGGTATTTTCTCATTAAAGGATCTACACTCAAAAAATTTCCAATCCTCCCATCATAAACCCGCATCCCATAATCTATTGAGTTTCCAGCCCCTTTTATCTCGTCATCGTGTTCCTTGCCATTAAACCCAAACCGATAATCCTCCGGCTGATAACTCCTCCCCGGCATCAACATACCAAAGGCATAGTAATTACTTGCACTTAATAATTCTGCGTGCAAGTTTACCTTTGACAGCGAAGTAGAATTTGTTGTAGATGAT
>JAYSPU010000053.1:0-9723 GCA_043721935.1 Bacteroidota bacterium
GCTACTTCTCTTCACACCGAATGGAAAGATTACAAAATCAATATCATCGACACTCCCGGCCTCGACGACTTTATCGGCGAGGTCATTTCGTCTCTGAGAGTGGCTGATACTACAGTTATGTTACTCAATGCTGAAAAAGGTGTGGAAGTTGGGACAGAATTAATTTGGAATTATGTTGAGAAATTTCAAAAACCAATTTTGTTTGCCATCAATCACATCGATCATTCTAAATCAGATTTTGAATTGACGGTCGAACAGGCTAAAGTATCTTTTGGAAGAGCCATTACTGTCATGCAATATCCCGTTTCAGAGGGAGATGGCTTTAATTCCATTATCGATCTTTTAAATATGGTTATGTATCGTTTTCCTGCTACCGGCGGAAAGCCTGAAAAACTTGCTATTCCTGCTGATGAAATGGAAAAAGCAACCCGCATGCATAATGAATTAGTAGAGAAAGCTGCGGAGAATGATGATAAATTAATGGAAATGTATTTCAATAAAGGAACGCTTGACGAAGATGAATTGCGTCAGGGAATTAAACTTGGAATGTTGCATCACGATGTGTATCCTGTCTTCTGTTTATCTGCGAAAAAAAATATGGGCAGCGGCCGATTGATGAGTTTCATCGACAACGTTGTTCCATCTGCAACTGATTTATTTCCTGAAGTTCTGACCGATGGCTCCGAATTAAAATGCGATCCGAAAGGAAGTCCTTCTGTTTTTGTTTTTAAAACATTGATTGAACCGCATCTTGGAAAGTTGTCATTTTTCAAAGTGATGTCAGGAGAAATCACAACGGGGACAGATCTTTATAACTCTACTAAAGGTCATACAGAAAGATTCAATCAGTTATTTATTATGGATGGCAAAAACAGAAATCCTGTTTCAAAGTTGATTGCCGGCGATATTGGTGCAACATTAAAATTAAAAGACACTGCTACAAATCATACACTTTGTACAGCAGGTAAATCCATTCAATTCGAACCGATTCATTTTCCACAATCCAGAATTCGTACTGCTATCATAGCAAAAAATAAAAACGACGATGAAAAACTTGGAACTGTGTTGAATGAAATTCATCAGGAAGATCCAACGCTGGTCATTGAATATTCACGTGAACTTAAACAGGTAATTTTAAATGCTCAGGGAGATTTGCATTTGTCTGTTATCAAATGGCGACTTGAAAAAGTGTATCGTCTCGATGTAGAATTTGTAAAAACACGAATTCCTTACAGAGAGACCATTCAAAAACCATCGATTGCTTCGTACCGTCATAAAAAACAAAGTGGCGGTTCCGGACAATTTGGTGAAGTGTATTTAAAAATTGAACCTTATGATGAATCAATGGCGGAACCGGAAGGATATAGTATTCGTGAAAAAGAAATTCTAGATCTTCCATGGGGCGGAAAACTGGTTTTTTATAATTGCATTGTCGGTGGCGTAATTGATCAACGATTTATTCCTTCCATTCAAAAAGGAATTATGGAAAAAATGCATGAAGGTCCGTTAACAGGTAGTTATGTTCGTGATGTTCGGGTTATTGTTTACGATGGTAAAATGCATCCTGTTGATTCGAATGATATATCATTTAAAATAGCTGGTATGATGGCGTTCAAAGAAGCATTTCACTTAGCGGATCCAAAAATTCTTGAGCCAATTTATGAAGTGGAAATACGTGTTCCGGAAGAATTAATGGGAGATGTAGTTACCGACCTTCAAACCCGTCGTTCAATTATTTTAGGTATGGATAGCAATGGTCATTATCAGGTCATAAAAGCGAAAACACCTCTCAGCGAACTTGAAAAATACTCTACTTCGCTGCGATCTATCACGCAAGGTCGCGGAAGTTACTCGGGAAAATTTTCTGAATACGCTGTTGTACCAAATGAAATTCAACGAAAACTGGCAGAAGAATATAAAACAACTGAAACAGCCTGAACAAGGCCTTTAACGGGGCTTTCGAACAATTAACGCTGATTTGATCTTTCAAGTCAGCGTTTTTTTTGACCGGTTTTTTTCAACTGATCAGTCATGCTTGAATTTAACAAAGCTTTTCAGGTTATTAATAGTTAAATGTTAAAAGCTCGCCAATTGAATTGGCTATCTTAATATCTTATGCAATACCTTTGCGGTTCAAGCATTACAATTTATGAATCACAAACTCTTACTTCCGGCTATAATAGCCATTTTCCTGCTTTTTTCAACAACAATAAAAGCTCAAATTCAATTTAGCGCAGAATATGGCGGCGCTTACAATGAAGATGGTCGCTGGATGGAACAACTACCCGATAGCGGTTACATCATGACAGGCGGAACTTCAACGTATAGTAACGGACAAATGGACATTTGGCTGGTTCGCGCTGATAAATATGGCAACACCATGTGGACAAAATCAATCGGCAGTACCGTTTTTGATTTTGCTAATATGATACGATTAACCAGTGATGGTGGATTTATCATTGCCGGACTTACTAATCAAACTGGAAGTAACGATGGATGGCTCATAAAAACTGACGGACTTGGAAACGTGCAATGGTCAACGCTTGTTGGCGATAGCGGCCTCCAGGAATTTGAAGCAGTTATTCCCACGCAGGACGGAGGTTATGCAACTCTTGGTGTAAACAATACGACAGGTACTCAATACTATGATATGTTTCTGGTAAAATTTAATAGTACCGGTGTTGTGCAGTGGCAAAAAAATATAGGAGGTGCATCGTATGAAATTGGAAATGCAATTCAACAAACTGCTGATGGCGGGTTTATTCTTGGAGGACAAACTTACAGTTATGGAAATCTCGACGGTGATTATTACATGGTGAAAACTGATTCATTGGGAATAGTTCAATGGGAAAAAACCTATGCACAACCGGGTTTGCAGGAAGCTCATTATGTTCAGATCACACCTGATGGAGGATTTATCATGACCGGTGATGCTGATGGTTTAACAAACGGATACGGCGATACCGATATCTGGACCATCCGTACTAACTCATCGGGTGATACATTATGGACAAAAATTTATGGTGGAACAAAAAAAGATGGCGGGAAAACAATTGAGAACACCTCTGACGGTGGATTTATCATGGCTGGTATCACAAGAAGTTTTTCTCTGATCAATCCGAATTATTACCTCGTAAAAACCGATAGTCAGGGAATTATTGAGTGGTCAAATTATTCGTATGGCAACGCTTATCATGACCATGCATACAGAGGACTCGAAACGTCAGATGGCGGTTTTGCTGAATTTGGTTACTTCCGAAATGCACAGGGTTTTATGAACTTCAATCTTGTAAAGCTTGGGCCGAATGGTGGTGTTACAAAAGATGTTGCACTCGATCGTATTGTTGCTCCTGACTTCAACATTTGTCGGACATCAACAGGTCAATTGAAATTTTCTATAAAAAATTACGGCGCAACGAATGAGCAAAACATTCCTGTTGTCGCTATGATTGATAATGGATCAACGGTAACTACTTTGAGAGATACACTTTACGGTCAGTTGAATCCTGCAGGTGCAAGAACTATTGTATTTAATTCTACTTATAATTTTTCTTCTCCGGGAACCTATACTGTTACTGCATACATTCCGCATCGCAGCAATGATATTTCATATTCAAATGATACAATCATTAATACAATTACAGTTTTACCAACTACAAATGATCCAACAGGCATATCGTCGATCAGCTGTATTGCAGGAAGCTTAACATTAAATGCTAGTCCCGGATCGTCTGCTGATTCTCTATTTTGGTACGATGCATCAAGTGGTGGAAATCTGGTAAGTACAGGAACAGTATTTACAACTCCATCTATCAGCAGCAGTACTTCATATTATGTAAAAGCTGTGAAAGGAAAAGGATTTAAAGTTGGTCCCGTTGATAATTCTATTGGAAATGGAACCAATTCTGCAAATGGAATTTTGAAATTTGACTCACGTGTTCCTTTCAAACTTATTTCAGTAAAAGTATATGCAAACAATTCCGGGACACGAATTTTTGAATTAAGAAATTCTGCAGGAACACTTCTGCAATCTAAATCGATTATTGTTCCAACAGGAGAGCAACGTGTGTTTCTTGATTTTGATGTACCTGAAGGAAATGACTTCCAACTTGGACTTGGAACAGGTAGTGCAAATTTATTCCGCAATGGAAGTGGCGCAACATTTCCTTATAGCGTTTCCCGAACTGTTGAAATTTATGGAACGAATTCTTCGAACACGGGTACTTATTATTATTTCTACGACTGGTATATTTTCGTACCGTATGAAAATTGCGGAAGTAACATGGTGACTGTTCCTGCACTTATCGGAACAACTCCGACGAATGCATTCGATCGTTCCCGTTGCGGAGATGGTACTGTAACATTAACCGCTAATTCTCCTTCTGCTATTTCATGGTATGATTTACCAACAGGTGGAACATTGTTAAGCAGTTCTTCCAGTTACACTACTGCTTCGCTTACAACTTCTACTACTTATTATCTTCAAACCGGAAATTGTTCTTCGAGAATTGCTGTTTCAGCAAATGTGAATGCACAATCTCTCGATCCTATCGTTGCTGATGAAACCCGTTGCGGTCCCGGTAGTGTTACATTCAATGCTACGTCAACAGATCCGGTAAGGTGGTACGATGCCGTAACTAATGGGACTTTATTGGGAACAGGAAATTCATTCACAACAGGATTTTTAAATTCAACGACAGCCTTTTATGCAATTGCAGGTAACACATGTCCGAGTTCTGTTATTCCTGTTCAAGCTACGATCACTTCATCTACACCTCCTTCTGTTAACAATGTTACATCTTGCGGTCCTGCAGCAGTTACCTTAACAGCAGCGTCACCAAATCAGGTCGTTTGGTATAACAATCCGAATGGCACAAATCCGCTAGATACTACCTATTCTTTTGTTACTCCGATATTGTCAAGTTCATCAACTTTTTATGCTCAGGCATTGGGCGCCTGTCCAAGTGCATTGATGCCGGTGAACATAAATTTAATTGTCATCGATCCTCCATTCGGAACAGGTGCTGCTCGTTGTGGCGCAGGTAGCGTTGTATTAACTGCACAATCGTTGGACACTGTAACTTGGTGGACAGCTGCAACTGCTGGTTCTAATGTTGCAAGCGGACTTGCTTTCACAACAGGAATACTTTCTTCAAGCACAACTTATTATGCACAGGCAAATGCACAAGGTTGTATAAGTTCACGAACGCCGGTTATTGCTACTGTTAACATTACAACTCCACCGACAATTACGAATGGTGCTCATTGCGGTCAGGGTACTGTTAACTTATCTGCTGCTGCTGCAGATTCTATTTATTGGTATGATGCACCTACAGGAGGAAACCTGTTAATAACAGGAACATCTTATACTACTCCGGTTCTGACGTCAACAACTGTTTATTATGTTCAGGCATTGTTAAGTTGTCCGAGTGTTCGTGTTGCAGTAACAGCTTCTATACTTGCAGGTACTGCAACTTCTCCTGTTGTAACTGCGAATGCAAATTGCGGACCGGGAACAGTAACACTTTCTGCAACAGCTTCTGATCCCATCATCTGGTTAGATGCTCCGAACGGTACTACTGTTGGTAGCGGAAATACTTTTACTACGCCACTATTAAATAACTCTACTACTTATTATGCAGTTGCCGGTGCTCCGGGTTGCTATAGTAATCCTGTTACTGTAGTAGCGACTATTCATACTTTGCCTTCTGTAAATATCGGACCTCCGGTAATTGATTTGATTTCAGGTAACACTCTGACTCTTGATGCAGGTCCTGGATTTGCTTCTTACAATTGGAGCACAAGTGCTGTTACTCAATCAATCGTTGTATCTACTGGAAATGTTTACTGGGTGGTTGTCACTGATGGAAACAATTGTACTGCCTCCGATACTATGACTGTAAATCTGATTACAGGAATAAATGCTATTGCTTTAAAAGGTATTTCTGTTTTCCCTAATCCTGTTGTTGGAATTTTAATTCTAGAGTCTGAAATAATTTTTGAAGAAACAGAAATTCGGCTGATGGATCTTTCAGGACAACTAATCCTGAAAGATCATCATACAGGAAACGGTACACTTCACAAACGTTACGACCTTTCTTCACTTCCATCAGGAACCTATTTCCTGAAACTTTACAATGTAAAAGGTAGCTATACCAAAACTATTATCATTCAATAATTGATTCACTTTAAACTCTCCCATGAAAATTAAAATTGTATTTCTGTTTGTGTTGTTGTTATCATCTGTAAAAGGATTTTCACAGGCTACGTTCGAAAAATTATTCAGTAAAATCAGTACAGATGCTTTTCGTTCTGCTCAGGAAGTTCCGGGCGGCGGATTTATACTAGCCGGTTACACTTCAGATTCAACTGTAAGCGATACAGATGCTTATGTTGTTCGCTTAAATACGATAGGCGACACGATTTGGACATTACGTTACAATGGTCCACTAAGTAAAAAAGATCTCCTGTATAAAATTATCAATACGTCAGATGGTAATTTCCTTGCCTGTGGTTATACTACAAGCATAACCGGATTATCAGACGATGTATTATTTATGAAAATAAGTGCAAGCGGTCAGATCATGTGGGTTAAATCCTGGGGTGGTTCAGGAAAAGATCGTGCACAGGATATTATTGAAACATCTACCGGAACTATTGCTCTTGTCGGTTATACAACTACTCCACCTGCATTGTACTTCGATGCTTTTTTCCTGATGACAAATGCTTCAGGCGATACACTTTGGTCACGACGATATGGAACAGCAACTTACGATGATGCTAATGCTGTAAGAGAATTAGCGGACGGCGGATTTATTCTAGGCGGACAAAGTGGTAATGGCGCAACAGGACTTGACTTATTTCTTGTTCGTACGAATTCAAATGGTCAGCAAATCTGGTCGAGAAAAATCGGCACACCGGATACTGATAACATCGAAAGTATTCTCGTTGCACCGGATGGTTATATCATGGCAGGAGGTAGCAATGAAACAACAGGATTTGGTGGTGACGATGGTTATGTTGTTAAAACGGATACATCAGGAAATATTCTTTGGTCAAAAAAATTCGGTGGTAATCAGCCGGATGATTTCCATCGTGTAGATTTTACAAATGACGGTGGACTTATCCTCAGTGGAACTACGAGCAGCAGTGGTCAGCAACGACCTAATATGTGGATGGTTCGTACAGATATGAATGGTGATTCAATCTGGAGCCGCACATTTGGTGGTGACAATCATGATCATGGTTACAGCGCAATGCAAACTGCTGATGGCGGATTTATCATGGCAGGTTATACAAGTAGTTTTAATTATTTTGGAGAAGAAGCTTATGTGGTGAGAACAGATGCGAATGGAATGATAGATAATCATTTGACATACACTTCTGTTTTTGCAATTCTTTCTCCAACAGATTCAACTTGTGGTGGATCTGTTCAAATTCGTTTATTGGTTCGCAACTGGGGAAATGATACCGTTGCCAATGTGCCCGTTACTGTTGAAGTAATCGGAACAACCACTCAAACCGTAACCGGAATTTATAATGGCTTGTTTTTTCCTCAGGATGTAGACACCGTCTTAATACCTACTCCTGTTGTTTTAACGCCCGGAGAAGTTTATACAATCAATGCTTACACAAATAATAACAACGATGTATTTCCTCAGAGAAACGCACTCACTACGACTGTCTTGATTGATGGTTTTACAGGTCCGCTTACCGGAAACGATGTTTCCATTTGTGGTGATGGAAGTGCATTGCTAACTGCTTCTGTTCCTGCCGGAAATTTATTTTGGTTTACAAATTCAACCGGCGGACTTTCTATTGCTTCCGGAACTTCTTATCAAACTCCTGTCGTAACTAACACATCAACATATTATGTACAAGCCGGATTTTATTGTCCAAGTGCTCGTATTCCTGTTACATTAACAGTTAACACAAATCCAACTGTTGATCTTGGTCCTGATACTATCCTTGCAATAGGCGCAACTATTACTATTGATGCCGGCCTCGGATTCGCAACTTATCTATGGAATACAGGTGCTACCACTCAAACTATCATTGCAAATCCGGTAGATACATTTTGTGTGACGGTTCAGGATACTAACGGTTGTTCCGCTACCGATTGTGTTTTAGTAGATGAAATAAATTCAATTACAAATTCATTGAAATCCGGAGATGTAACTGTTTATCCGAATCCGGCTTCTGAAGCTGTGAATTTGTTTTTTCAATCCGCGCTTCAACATGCTGTCATTAATGTATTAAGTTATTCAGGACAAAAAATCAAGACCTATTCTTTTGATGTTGTTTCAGGACTGTTTAAAATCAATGTCAATGATCTTTCTAATGGCATTTATTTTCTGTCTATACAATCAGATTCAGGTAGAATCGTACATCGACTGGTTATTCAATAATAGGATTTTTAAAAAAAGCTAAAAAAGAGGCTGTCTCAAAAATAAATTTTGACAGCCTCTTTCTTTTTTAAACACTCTGAAAACCTTTTCTATAAACGATTTAAAATGGTTATGTGGTTAAAAATATCAGATGAATTTATCAGAATAAGCCAGCTTTTTAAAAATTAAGTCGAACAGGAAATAAGTCGAAGTGAAATTTTGATCAATCTTTATAGGTCGACTTATAAACCGGTAATTCTTTTGTTTAAGAAAAGATCCAACATCAATTATCTATCAAATACGGATTGTATTAATTTTTAAAAATTGGGTTATTTGATCATTTAAATGAATTGCCCTGAAAAGGGTAGTCATGCAAAGGGGAACAAATCAGGGGATAAATTGCATGGCGAAAGCTTCAAGGCGATCGATACACGACAGGTATGAGATTTAGAAAATTCGCAATCCGGGAAAAATATTTTGATTTTCCAATCAAGGTACATTTATCCCCGGGGCGAAATATGCTTAAAAATGGAAATGAAATTTTTTAAGTTCAAGCTTAAGCTTTTTAGACATCCTCTTTTTTATAGGGTTTTTTCTTTTTGATTCGTTTCCGGGTTATCCCACCACAGGAATTCCTTATCTTTCGCCTATGAAAATTGGTGTTGTCGTTTTCCCCGGTTCAAATTGTGATGAAGATATGGTTTATGCATTGCGCGCCGGACTTCGTCTGAACGTTATTACATTATGGCATAAAGATCATGACTTACAAGGTTGTGATTACATTTTACTTCCCGGTGGATTTTCCTATGGTGACTACCTGCGATCCGGTGCAATTGCTCGTTTCTCTCCTATCATGAAAGATGTTATTGATTTTGCAAATAAAGGCGGAATCGTTTTTGGTGTTTGTAATGGTTTTCAAATTCTTTGCGAAGCTGGACTTCTACCAGGTGTGCTTTTACATAATTTACACCATCAGTTTATTTGTAAAAATACATTCATCAAAGCTGAGCATAATAACTCTTTACTGACTTCCGGAATTCCGTTGAATAAAGCATTGATTATTCCAATTGCTCATGGAGAAGGAAATTTTTTCGCTTCCGATGATGAAATAAAAAAGATGGAGGATAACGAACAAATCCTGTTTCGTTACTGCGACAATCTTGGAAATGCTACTCCGGAATCAAATCCGAATGGCACGAAAGATAACATAGCAGGAATCTGCAATGCTCAAAAAAATGTTTTCGGTATGATGCCTCATCCTGAACGAGCGGTAGACAATGAATTAAACAATACAACAGGTCGCATTATTTTTGAATCGTTGTTTAATCTGGTAAAA
>JAYSPU010000054.1:0-2064 GCA_043721935.1 Bacteroidota bacterium
GGTAAAGATTTAACAAAAGACCGAAGCGTGGAAGTCCATTGCCACTTTAATCAGTATGACAAAACATTAATACCCGGAATGTTTATGAATGCAGAACTAGAAGTAGAAAGCAAGAGCGGCTTTGTTATTCCAAGTGAAGCAATTGTTCGCTTTGAAGAGAAACAATATGTTTTCACACAAGCAGAGAATAAGAAATATCGAATGGAAGAAGTAATCACCCTAAATACAGAAAATGGTTTTACTCAAATTGCATTTATTGACACCGTAGATATGAACAATAAACCATTTGTAATCAAAGGAGCTTATACACTATTAATGAAAAAAGAAAACACAGCAGATGAATAGATCATATTGATTGTATGAAAAAATCTATTGCCTATTTTTCTCGAACCATCAACCGCTCTGCTAACTCCGTTAAAGGTTGTTTCTTAATCGGGTCAACGGAAACTTTCTGCAAATGCTCAAGTGCAATTGAAAAATATTTTTCCATTTCCTGTTCAGTCTTTTCGCGAACATTCAATTCATTATAAATGGCAGTTACGGCCTTTACCTTTTCATTTGCATCAAAAGCTTCAAATTCTATCCATTCATTTAATGACGACTTCGATTTTCCTTTCGCATCGTTCAAAGCTGTGAGTAGCAGAAAAGTTTTTTTATTGTAGACAATATCACCTCCTACTTGTTTGCCAAATTTCAAATGATCACCATAAACATCCAATAAGTCATCGTGAAGTTGGAAAGCGATGCCCAGATTTTTACCGAATTCATATAAATGCTTTTCATCTTCTTCAATTGCATTTCCACATATTGCACCAATAGCTAATGATCCTCCTAGCAGAACAGCTGTTTTTAATGTGATCATGTGAAGATAATCTGCAATTGATACAGATTGCTGAAACTCAAAATTCATGTCCAGCTGTTGGCCTTCGCATACTTCAATTGCTGTTTGAAAAAAAAGCGATAATACTTTTTGTAAATGCTTTGAATTCACTTGCAACATCAACTGACAGGAGTGGACAAACATTGTATCACCTGATAGTATGGCAATATTCGGATTCCATTTAGTATGTACCGTTTGCATAGAGCGACGTAAAGGAGCTTTATCCATGATGTCGTCATGCAGAAGTGTGAAATTATGAAACACTTCTACGCCTAGAGCAGAAGCAAGTGCATCTTCTTCACGACCTCCAACCAGTTCATTTGCCATCATCACTAAAACCGGACGAATACGCTTCCCGCCTAAATCCATCATGTAACGGATAGGCTCATATAACTCCTTCGGCTCACCCGAAAAAGACAGCTGAAGTATTGCTTCTTCAATTTTTTCCTGATAATAAACAGTAGAGTTCACGGTAGCAAAGGTAATCTTTCGTTAAAACTATCAGTTAAGTAACCGGCTGGTCTGTTCGCAATTAATCGCGAAAAACACTTACCCAACCTTTGTAACTTCTAGTCGTTGTTTCTAACACATAATAATAAGTATCGCTCTTCAACCCGTTTGCATCCCAATTGTTCAGATAATTACCGGAGAGATACACCAACATTCCCCAACGATCCCAAACCTGCAACTTTGAATTCACAGGTAAATTCGGAATGAAAAAGAAGTCGTTTAGCCCGGGCGAACTTGGGTATGGAGTGAAACTATTCGGAACAATGAAAGGAGTAAAGTCAACTGTAATGAAATCTGAAGCAGCTTGACAACTTCCTGTAGTCGTAACAATCAACAAAAGCGATGTGGATGAAAAATCCTGATTACTCGGAGCGTAAACAGCATTTAACGAAGTATCGCTTGGCGAAAATGTACCCGATCCTGAACTTGTCCATAAAACGCCGGCTAAATTAGTTCCAACCGGTTGCAATGGAACGGTTGCATTTGAACCCGGTCCGGAAGTGATAACAGTATCTCTTCCTGCTTCTATTGTTGGTTTCAACTGAATGGAAACACTGATGGTATCGCTTAGGTTCAAACATGCTCCGGTAGTAGTCAGAATAATATCAATGCTTCCATTTGTTGTATCAATCGTTCCCGGAATGTATTGAGCATTGGGATCGTTTGTATTCGGA
>JAYSPU010000055.1:0-4342 GCA_043721935.1 Bacteroidota bacterium
TGTCTAAGAACTAATGTTTTTCAATTGTAATGTTTGAAACCAAATAAATAATGAGGATGATTTTCAAACAATGGTAGTATTTAGACAGACTGCCGTTATAGCCAATGGTAGGACGACACAACCGTAATAACAAAATGACAAATATGGGACGACAAATTAGAATAATTAGATTTGGACTTTTAATGACTATTGCTTCAGCATTATTGACTTCTTGTCAATTAGGACGCTTTGTATTTTACAACTTTGCCGACATAAAAGACCATAAAAAATTTCAATCCAGACCATTATCTGCCGACACTTCACCTTACAATTTTCAAACTACTAATTCAGGTAAATTTCCAAAAGAATTAAACGGTACTCCTTTTGACAAATATCTTGAAGATAATAAGACAGTAGCCTTTCTAATAATTAAAAACGACACTATCCAATATGAAAAATATTTCAAAGGTTATGACAAACAAAGTATTGTTCCTTCTTTCTCAATGGCAAAATCTATTACGTCAATTTTAATTGGTTGTGCTATTGACGAAGGTTTAATAAAATCCGTTGACGAGCCTATCACTAACTATATTCCTGAACTAACAAAAAACGGTTTTGACAAAGTAACTATTAAGCATCTTTTACAAATGACATCTGGTATTAAATTTAATGAAAGCTACATAAATCCTTTTGGCGATGCAGCTTCATTTTATTATGGGCTTAATCTTAGGAAAGAAATTGGAAAAATGAAATTGAAAACAGAACCGGGTAAACAGTTTGATTATGTAAGCGGTAATACTCAACTATTGGGTTTGGTTTTAGAACGTTCCCTAAAGGACAAGACAATTACTTCATATTTACAGGAGAAAATATGGACACCGCTTGGAATGGAGTATGACGCATCTTGGAGTATTGACAGGAAAAAGAATGGACTTGAGAAAACATTTTGTTGTTTAAACGCAAGAGCAAGAGACTTTGCCAAAATAGGACGACTATATAAAAACAAAGGCAACTGGAACGGAAAACAAATTGTATCACAAAGATGGATTGAAGAATCTACCAAATTGGACACGACAGATGGTAGTGTTAATTACTATCAATATCAATGGTGGCTGCCAACACCTAACGAAGACTTTATGGCGGAAGGAATTTTGGGACAATTTGTTTATGTAAACCCATCAAAAGATTTAATTATCGTGCGACTTGGCAAGAATGAAGGAACGACTGACTGGTGGACAATTTTTACTTCATTAGCAAAAGCATACTGACAATGAAAAGAACCACTGGCTATAACAGCCCCTACAAAAAATTGGCGGTGCCAACTTGGAGCTTTGTGTTTCTATTCACTTTGTGCTTCGTATCAAGCCAACCCAAAGGCAAAACAAAAAGAGAGCAATCTCCCCCGCTCTGTTTAGTGCAGTAGTTCGTGAATAATGACCATTATCATTAAACACTTTGATGAATATCAGTTCATGCAAGGAAGTTTATGATTTAATTTAGAAATTTGTTGCGAAATGGAAAATACAAATCATCAGCATCACAAACCAAATTAGCATGATAGAAAAAATCATTTCATGGTCAATGCACAACCGCTTCTTTGTATGGCTCGTCATTCTGATGATTGTGGTAGGTGGTGTGTGGTCGGTGATGAACACACCCGTTGATGCTATTCCCGACCTTTCAGAAAATCAGGTAATCGTTTACACCGAATGGATGGGACGAAATCCAAAAATCATGGAAGACCAAATCACTTATCCGTTAGTTTCCAATTTGCAGGGCATTCCGAATATCAAATCTATTCGTGCCGCTTCCATGTTCGGCATGAGTTTCATCTTCGTTATTTTCAATGATGATGCAGAAATTTATTGGGCCAGAACCCGTGTATTGGAGCGACTGAACTTTGCTCAAAAAGCGATGCCGCAAGGCGTAACTCCAACACTTGGTCCCGATGGAACTGGTGTAGGTCATGTGTTTTGGTATTCATTGCAAGGCGATGGATATGATTTGGGTGAGTTGCGGGCAGTGCAGGATTGGTATGTAAAGTTTGCCCTGCAAAATGTGGAAGGAGTAAGTGAAGTGGCATCCTTTGGAGGTTTTCAAAAACAATATCAGGTAAGTATTAATCCGCACAAATTGGTTTACTACAATGTTTCGGCAATGGATGTTGCAAACGCATTGAAAGCAAACAACCGTGATGTTGGCGGAAGCATTTACGAAATGAATCGCATGGGATACCTGATACAGGGTTTGGGCTATATCAAAGACATCAAAGACATTGAAGAAATTTCAGTTGGCGCCTATAAATCTATTCCAATAAAAATGAAAGATGTTGCAGATGTGCAAATGAGCAGCGACATCCGCTTAGGAATAGTAGATGAAAACGGAGAAGGTGAAGTAGTAGGCGGTGTAGTAGTGGCTCGTTACGGTGAAAACGCCAAAGAAGTAATTGACCGAATAAAAGAAAGATTGGGCGATGTAGAAAAAGGATTGCCACCCGGAGTAAAAATTAAAACTGCCTACGACCGCAGCAACTTGATTGAAGCCGCTATTGCTACTCTTAAAGAAGCATTAATTGAAGAAATCATTGTGGTTTCTCTCGTTGTGTTACTTTTTCTTTTTCATGTCCGCAGTGCAGTAGTAGCAATTGTAACGATACCTCTTTCCGTATTGATTGGATTTATGCTGGTGAAACTATTTGGAATATCACTTAACATCATGTCGCTTGGCGGCATTGCTTTAGCTATTGGCGATTTAGTAGATGCAGGAATTGTAATGACAGAAAATGCTTATAAAGGTTTGGTAAAGGCAGTAATAAAAACTGACAATTAATGGAAAAGGAAAGAGTAGGAAACACAAAAGAATTAAGCGAAGAAGAACGCATTAAAATTATTGAGCGTTCATCGCGCACAGTTGGCAGAGCCGTATTCTTTTCCATTTTGGTTACACTCATTTCATTTGCCCCAATACTATTTTTGGAAGGGCAAGAGAAAAAACTTTTCTCTCCGTTGGTATGGACAAAAACATTTACCATGATTGGCTCTGTCATCGTGGCTCTATTTATTGTTCCAATGCTGTTGCGTTCACTAATGAAAGGAAAACTAATTCCTGAAAGCAGAAACCCTGTTGCCAATTTCTTCATTAGAATTTATAGTCCTGTTTTACGCTTGTGTCAGCGATGGAAAAAAACAGTTATCGCTATTGCTGTTCTTATTGTTTTAGGAAGCATCCCTTTTGTATTGCGATTAGGTTCTGAATTTATGCCGCCATTAGATGAAGGTTCTCTTTTATTTATGCCTGTTACTTTGCCTGATGTTTCCAACAACGAAGCCAAACGAATTTTGCAGGTGCAGGATAAAATCATTAAAAGTTTTCCTGAAGTAGAAAATGTGTTGGGCAAAGCAGGTCGTGCTTACACGGCAACAGACAATGCCCCTATGAGCATGATTGAAAGTATCGTAATACTGAAACCAAAATCTGAATGGCGTAAAGACATGACCACCGAAAAACTTATTTCGGAATTAAATGAAAAAGTGCAGATACCGGGTGTAACAACAGGATGGACACAACCCATCATCAACCGTATCAATATGCTTTCAACCGGAGTGAGAACAGATATTGGAATAAAAATTTACGGACAAAATTTAGATACCATTTACAACCTTTCAAGACAAATAGAAAAATCATTACAGGGTATTGAAGGACTTGCGGACTTGTATGTAGAACAGCTTACAGGTGGAAAATATCTTGCTGTAAATATCAAACGGGAAGAAATTGCCCGTTACAATCTTTCAGTGGAAGAAGTAAACATGATTATTGAAATGGCTATGGGTGGTATGCCATTAACAAATACCATTGAAGGCAGACAGCGTTTCAGTATTGCCATGCGTTTGGCTCAGGATTTTCGCAGCGATATTGATGAAATAAAACGCACACCATTACAGACATCCGGTTATGGTGTTATCCCGTTATCTGCCGTTGCAGACCTGGAAATTTCAGAAGGTCCGCCAATGATAAGTTCTGAAAATGCCATGCTACGCGGAACAGTTTTGTTTAATGTACGGGGCAGAGACATGGGCAGTGTGGTAAAAGATGCCAAAGAAAAAATTGAAAATGATTTCAAAAATCTTCCGAAAGGTTATTTCATCAATTGGAGCGGACAATATGAAAGTAAAGTTCGTGCTGAAAAAAGATTGCAAATCATTATCCCAATTACACTGCTCATCATTGCGTTTGTGTTGTATTTTACTTTTCACTCTGTAAAAGAAATGTTCATTGTGCTATCGAGTATTCCCATTGCATTGATTGGTGGTGTGTATTCAATGTATTTTTTCGATGTGAATTTTTCCATTGCTGTTGCGGTAGG
>JAYSPU010000056.1:0-28098 GCA_043721935.1 Bacteroidota bacterium
GCAAAGTTCCGATAAAAAACCGGTATCGTTTCAATGCCTTTCATGAAATTGAAAATGCCAAAGTGTTCATTCGGTGAGTGAATTAAATCACTGTCGAGGCCGAAACCCATGAGCACTGTTTTTAAGCCAAGCTCTTTTTCAAACAGAGCGACAATTGGAATACTTCCTCCACCACGTGTTGGAATTGGTTTTTTGCCAAATGTTTCTTCCATGGCTTTGCTTGCTGCTTTATACGCAATCGTATTGGTTGGCGTTACTGCAGGTTCTCCTCCGTGATGGGGAGTTACTTTTACTTTTATTCCTTTCGGTGCAATAGATGTAAAATGTTTGGTAAACATTTCAGTTACTTTATCAGAATTTTGATTTGGTACCAATCGCATGCTGATTTTTGCAAATGCTTTTCCGGGAAGTACTGTCTTAGCACCTTCTCCTATATAGCCGCCCCAGATTCCGTTTAACTCTACAGTTGGTCTGATACCTGTTCGCTCAAGAGTCGTGTAGCCTTTTTCTCCCATCACATCTTCTACACCTAATTCTTTTTTATATTCTTCCAGATTAAAAGGAGTTCTGTTTAATTCTTCTCTTTCTTCTTTTGTCAACTCAACAACATCATCGTAAAAACCGGGAATGCTAATGTGATTGTTTTCATCTTTTAATGAAGTAATCATTTTACTTAATACCTGAATCGGATTAGCTACAGCTCCGCCAAATACACCGGAGTGTAAATCACGATTCGGTCCTGTTACTTCTACTTCTAAATAACTCAGTCCGCGCAAACCAACTTCTATAGATGGTAAATCATTTGCAAGAATAGAAGTGTCGCTGATAAGAATGACATCGCCTTTCAAACGGTTTTTGTTTTCTTTAATCCATGTTCCAAGATTTGAAGAACCAACTTCCTCTTCGCCTTCAATCATGAAACGAACATTACAGGCAAGCGTATTGGTTTTCATCATGGCTTCAAATGCCTTGATGTGCATGTACACCTGGCCTTTGTCGTCACACGATCCGCGGGCGTAAATTTTTTCGTCCTTGATCACCGGTTCAAATGGTGGAGAATCCCACAAGTTGAGCGGATCAACAGGTTGTACATCGTAATGTCCATAGACAATTACGGTTGGAAGTTTTGCATCAATTATTTTTTCGCCATAAACAATCGGATGGCCGGGTGTCGGACAAATTTCTACTTTATCGGCTCCGGCTGCTTCAAGTTTTGTTTTGATAAATTCTGCCGTACGGGCAACGTCCTTTTGATATTTAGTATCGGCGCTGATAGATGGAATTCTTAAAAGTTCCAGCAGTTCATCAATGAAGCGCTTCTCATTTGTTTTAATAAATTCAGTAGTTGACATATTGGAAATTTTGAAGCGTGAAGATAAGAACCTTCAGGTGGTATTCAAAAGGACATGCATTTAAAATTAGTCAGACAGTAAATAGGATAGAATCTTGCATTCCCTCAAAACCAACGCTATCTTCTTGTGTAGCAGGGTTCTTTTGCCCTAATCTGCGAGCGAAACACCTGTCATTTCAGGCGGAGGCGTAATGCCCATTAATGCCAGAATTGTCGGCGCTAAATCGGCCAGCCGACCATTACGGAGTTTGTGAAAATTTTTGTCAATTAAAAACAATGGGACAGGATTGGTGGTATGTGCTGTATTCGGACTTCCATCTGCGTTGATCATAAAATCGGCATTACCGTGATCAGCTGTGATTAGGAATGAATAACCGGATTTTAATCCTGCTTCAACAACACGTTTCACACAAGCATCTACAGTTTCAACTGCTTTCACTACTGCTGAAAAAACGCCTGTGTGTCCAACCATGTCTGCATTGGCGAAGTTGAGACATACAAAGTCAATGGTGCCTTCTTCCAGCTTTTTACACAATGCATCGGTGACTTCATTTGCACTCATCTCCGGTTGCAAATCATAAGTAGCGACTTTTGGCGAAGGAATTAAAATTCGTTCTTCTTCTTTAAAAGTTGATTCTTTTCCGCCACTAAAGAAAAACGTTACATGAGGATATTTTTCTGTCTCTGCAATTCGCTCTTGCGAACGATGATTTGCTTCAAGAACTTCTCCAAGAGTATTAATCAGATGATCTTTATCGTAAATGACGTGAACATTTTTAAATGAGTCGTCATAATTTGTCATTGTCACATAGAACAAATTAAGCTTGTGCATATTTTGTTCGTGAAAATCTTTTTGCGTCAGTGCAATTGTAATTTCTCTGCAACGATCAGTTCTGAAATTAAAACAGAAAACAGCATCGCCGTCTTCTATCGTTGCCAGCGGATGATTGTTTTCATCGACAATGCTGACAGGTAAAATAAATTCATCCGTTACATTATTCGAATAGGAGTTTTTAATGGCATCTGTAGCTGATAAAAATGTAGCCCCTGTTCCTGACGTCAATAAATTATAAGCAACTTTTACTCGCTCCCATCGTTTGTCACGATCCATAGCATAATATCGTCCTACGACCGATGCTATTATTCCGGTAGATTTATTTAAATGTTCTTCGAGTTCTGAGACAAATTTTAATCCGCTCTTCGGATCCGTATCTCTTCCATCTGTGAAAGCATGAATGAAAACTTCTTTGAGGTCATTGGCTTTTGCAATTTCACACAATTCTATCAGATGGTTAATGTGCGAATGAACACCGCCATCTGAAACTAATCCGATGAGATGCAATTTCTTTTTATTCTTTTTTACATAGTCAATCGTTTCAAGAATGACTTTTTCTTTACCAAGTGTGTGCTCTCTACACGCTTTATTAATTTTAACCAGATCCTGATATACTACCCGACCTGCTCCGATATTTAAATGGCCGACTTCAGAATTACCCATTTGTCCGTCCGGTAAGCCGACATCTTCTCCACTTGTTTTTAATTCAGAATTTGGATAGTCCGTGTAGAGACTGTCAATAAAAGGTGTGTTCGCTTTGTAAATGGCATTCGAATCGTTCTTTTGACCGTGACCCCATCCATCCATGATAATCAAAACAACCTTTTTATTGCTCATGGTGCAAAGGTAAAAATATTAGAAGGATTTTTATTGAATAATGTTGTGATCAGGAAGGAATAAGCGGAAGCGAAATAGTGAAAATAGTCCCTTGTGGTTTATTGTTTGAAACTGTAACGGTGCCTCTGTGTTGTTCAGTAATGTATTTACAGATGAACAAACCCAATCCTGTTCCTTTGCTATTTCTGGTTTCTTCGTTTCCTATGCGATAGAACTTTGTAAAAATAGCCGACTTTTCTTTATCAGGAATTCCAATTCCATGATCTTCCACAGACATGATTACTTCATCGGTAGTGTGATTCAATCTAACATTTATACTACCAGCTTTAGGAGAATACTTTTGTGCATTTTCCAATAGGTTATGAATGAGTACGGCCATTGCGTTTTTATCAGCAAATACATGCAATCCTTCTTCAATCATAGAATTGATTTTTTTATTTTCCGGTACTTGCTGAAATTTCTGAATGATCAATCGGAGAAAAGCTGAAAAATTAAAATCTTCCTTTGTGAATGAATAACCGTTGTGATCAATCAGACTTGCAAGTAATGCATTTTCTACAAGTGTGTTCAGGCGTTCAGTATCTCGGATAGCATTTTGAATAAAGCGCTCTGATTTTTCTCTGTCAAGATCATGTCGCAACAAAGTTTGCATGTATAATTTAATGGCCGCAAGAGGCGATTTAAATTCGTGTGTAATGGACAATAAAAAATTTCGTTGTTGCCGGGCTAGAAACATTTCTTTTTTAAATGCACGACTGGTTACAAGAATTCCCCAACCTAACAACGTAAGGAAAACAGCGCCTTCACCCAAGACCATCCATCGTCTGCCACTGATTTTCTTTTGAAACAACTTTACTTCATGATCTTGTTCTGAAATAGAAAGATTAGAAGTGTACAACGATTCAATTTTGTGATGACAAACTTCGTCGTTTAATTGAATCAATAGAAATGCCCACCAGAAAAACTGAAAAAAGATATAAAATCCTAAAATATAAAGAATAATAAGTGGACGCTTCATGGTGACAATTTAGCGATTTCCGCTTAGCTGTCAATGTATGTTTCTATTCAGGAAAGAAATTTATTTTAAGGAAAGCTTATTAATGCGTTTAAAGAAAAGCATTATTCCTGATAATCATACCATCGTACAGTTCCATTTACTTGTTTAAGTAGTTGCCACTGACCATTGTCGTCTTGTTTTTCAAGTATATAATACTCAACACCGTTTTCCCAGCCAATGTATGGTGTCCATTTTAGGTGTACTTGTCGGGCTTCATTCATTTCACCATTGAGGATAATGGTGGAAGTATTGCCACTTAGTGCTTGTTGGATAGAACAGGTGTTTATTACCTGTACTTTGTAGTAATAATGCGTATGCTGCACATCAACATTATTGTCCAGATAATCAGTTTGAACCGATGGGACTGATGTTATATAAGTGAAATTGGTATTGTCAGTTGATCGATATAAGTCGAATTGAGCTACTTTCTCAGGATGAACCAATGGTTGCTTCCATTCCGTTAATACTGTCTTGTTGTCTACTACCGTTGATCGTACAATGTCTACTACCTGATCGGCTAATGTATTCAAAGGATACGTAACTGATGTGTCGCTATACGATGTATAGGTATTTCCACAAAGATCAGTTGCCATCACTTTGTAGGAATAAGGAATCGGACAAATAAATGTATTATCGAGGAAGGATAAGGTGTCAGATGGTAATGTAGCCAGATAATTAAAAGGCTCTCCCGGTGCAGCACGATACAATACATAAGAACTGATCGGGCATCCACCGTATGGTGTCCAGCTTACAAAAATATCTGTGCCTGACGGTTGTGAAGAAACGTTCACCGTTGTGTGGGCATTTAATAATTCAAGCGGTATAGTGTAACCGCAAATATCAATTGCCTGAATTTTGTATGTGTACGTGTTTTGTAAAGTATTTAATCCTTGATCAATGTATGATGAGGTAAGTGCAAAGTTCGTATTCTGAACATTCGTCTCTGTAAAAATCGCACGATAGTTATTAGAGAATTGATCTTTTCTATATAGAACATAAGCTGCCAGATCAAGAGCAGGATTATTTTGCCAAATGATCTCTACCGACGTGTTTGAAAGTACACTTACACTGTAAATTTTAGTTTCATTCGGCGGCAATGTGTCGAACACCTGAATCATTGCAGGGAATGAGAGTGAACTTGAACAGCCGTTTGCATTGGTAATATTTAAACTGATAGAATAAAATCCCGGTTGCGTATAATCAGCTTGCGGATTTGATGCAGTTGATGTTTGTCCATTTCCTAAATCCCATGCATAGCTTGGCCCTTCTAAGTTTAGTGAGTTGTTCGAGAATAAAACATGCAACGGACTACAACCATTTCTGTCACTGATACTGAAATCAGCAGTTGGCGTGGCAAGAATTTGAACGGGTTGCGGATTAGTTGCTGTGTCACTACAACCAAATGAATTAGTTGCAATAAGTTGAATCGTATAATTTCCCGGATCAGTAAACGTGTGAACGGCATGATGGGTCGTATCAGTTGCGCCATCGCCGTAATTCCAGAAGTAAGTATCCTGTCCTGCAGAAGTGTTTGTAAACGTTGCAATATAAGGTTCACATCCTCGTAAGTCTGTTGTTGAGAAATTAGCAGTCGGTGTTGGATGTATGAGTACTTTTTGTGGGTATTCAAAGTATGAAGTACAACCGGAAGTGTCACGTGTTACCAATGAAACAGTGAAAGCTCCTGTATCCTGAAAGGTGTGTACTGAATTAATACTGGTTGCAGCATAACCATCTCCAAAACTCCAGTTCCAGGTAACTGCATTGGTCGATTGATCAGTAAAAACGACGGTAAGCGGATTACAGCCTTGTAATGCTGAGACTATAAAGTTGGTAATAGGTCCCATTACTTTTATGTATTGAGGTTTTACCAAAGTGTCGCTACATCCGAGATTACTTGTCAAAATTAAACTGATTGTATAATCACCCGGTGTATTGTAGATGTGTGATGGATTTGTATTCGTAGACGTAGTACCATCTCCGAAATCCCATAGGTATTGATCTCCGTCTGAAGAAAGGTCAGTGAAGTTTACGAGTGATGGTGCACAGGCGGAAAGGTCGGTTGAAGTAAAGTTAGGCCGTGGTTGCTTGACTTTAATTCTTGAAATCATATAGAGCGTATCTGTACAATTCGCCCAAACAGAACTTATGATCAATCGGATGTTATAATCACCGGGTTGAGAATAGACATGTGATGGATTAAAAGCCGTTGATGTTGTACCGTCTCCAAAATCCCATTGCCAAGAATCGGAAATCAAGGACGATTGATTTGTAAAGTTTACCGTTAGCGGATAACATCCTGAATCTACATCCGATGAAAATTTTGCAATTAGAAATGGAAAACCGGTTACCGTTGCAGTATCCATGCAACCATTTGTATCCGTCATTACTAACATTGGATAATTTGTAGGTCTCGATGTATAGGTATAGATTGGATGTTGTACTGTTGAACTGTCTCCATTACCAAAGTACCACATCCAGCTTGCAGGAGTAGCACTTAAGTCTGTAAACGTTGCAGTGGAAGGAAAACAAATCTGATCAAAATTCACACGCATATCTGCATATGGTGTATCGACACGTAAATATTGTGGATATGATTTTACACTCACACACGATCCGCGATAGACTGTTAAAGTTACATCGTAGGTTCCTGCTTGTGTATATCGCCAGATTGGAGTTTCAACGGATGTAATAGTTCCGTCTCCTAAATCCCAATGATAATAATCTGCATTTCGTGAATTATTAATAAAGCCTACGCTTAATGTGTTACATCCTTGACGTCTGCTGTTTGTTGAGAAATCAGCGACAGGTAGATTAACAGTGATGGCCGGATTTACATAAAACACCTGACTACATCCTGCCTGATCAGTAACAGTCAAACTTACAGAGAAGCTTCCCTCTGTCGTATACACGTGTTTGGGTAAAGGTATTGCAGAGGTTGTTCCGTCACCAAAATCCCAGAGATAGGAGGCGAAATTTTGGAGACTCGTATAGAAGACAATTGTATCTAATCCGCATACCTCTGTTTCACTTGCAAGCAGCGGGCTTACAAAGTTTGCATATAGACTTGTAGATATACTGGCACGACAGCCTAAGGTGTCCGTTACTGTTTGTGTTATTATGTAGTTCGGCCGACCGGTTGCATACGAGTGGACTGGATTCTGAAACGTGGAAGTGCCACCATCTCCAAAATTCCATTGCCAGCTTGTTGCATATTGAGAAGTATCAATGATAGAAACTTGTGTATTGGTACAACTGGCAGATTGATTGATGATAAATCCGGGAATAGGCCCTGAGACTCGTACAATACTATCCATTTGCAATACTTGTACAATACCGAGTGTATCAGTTGCTGTTAAAGAAATATTGTAAATTCCGGGTAACATATAAATATGTGACGGATATTGAAGACTTGAAGTTGTTCCGTCGCCAAAATCCCATTGCCAGAATGAAGTTCCCTGAATGGTATTTGTGAATAACACACTCAATGGCGCACAACCTCGTTGAACAATCGGTTCATCTGTGTTTCCAACATCTACGGGAGTAGTGTCAGGTGTTCCGAATTGAAATGGCGGTGGATCATAAAATAGTGTACAGATTCCGTTAGAAATTGTCAACGTTACATTGTAATTACCGGAAGTCTGGTAAACGTGTAATGGATTTTGTAAGGATGAAGTTCCACTGTCACCGAAATTCCAAAGCCAGGAGGTAGCACCAACTGAATTTGCATAAAATTGTACAGGGTTAGGAAAGACAGTGTCTTGTGGAATGCCATAAAAGTTGGCTCCAAAAGGTGGAAAGACGACGCTGTTACTTTGCATGGTCGTGTATGTACAACCATCTGCTGTCGTTACTGTCAATGAAATACTATGTGATCCCGGACTTGTGAATGAATGTGACGGATGTTGTTGTGTACTGGTTGTTCCGTCACCAAAATCCCAAAACCACGATACAGCATTTAATGAAGTGTCACGGAATGTTGCAATATACGGAGGACAACTGGAAGCTGTATGTGTAAAGCCGGCATAACCACCGTTCACCTGAAAGCTGCTGAAATTACTGATGGTTTGTGTACAACCTCCACCTGCTGATGTTGTAGTAAGGGATACTGTATAGAAACCGGGAATGGTATATGAGTGTGTTGGATTTTGTGAAGTTGATGTTGTTCCATCACCAAAATTCCATAACCAACCAATAGCTCCAATGGATGCATCAGTAAATTGTGTCGTGAGTGGAGAACAACCAACAGTTGTCGGTGGAGGAATGTAATTCGCCGCCGGATTAATAGTTTGAATGTAATTTACTTTGCGAATGGTATCGGTACATCCCAAAGAATCTCTTACAATAAGTGAAACAGTGAAATTGCCTGCTGTATTATAGGTGTGCGATGGATTTTGCAGAGTAGACGTTGTTCCGTCGCCAAAGTTCCATTGAAAAGTTACTCCTGTAGCAGGAGCAAGAGCAGTAAAATTAGTTGTGATAGGAGGGCACCCTACACGCGGACTTCCATTAAAGATTGCTCGCGTTGTTGTTACCGTAATAATATTTCGAATGGTCACATTTTTTACACAACCGGTCGGTCCCCAGCATTTTAATGTCACGCTGAAAACGCCTCCATTTGTATAGGTATGGTTCGGATTGATAGCAGTGGATGTTGTTCCATCACCAAACCACCATTGACAAGAAGTGTAATTAGTAGAAGTATTGGTAAACTGAACATTTAATGGTGCGCATCCTATACCTGTTGAAAAGGTAAAAGATGGTTCAGGTTTTACACCAAGAGTTATGTAATTAACTTTTCGAATTGTATCCACGCAACCACTGGTTGTTGTTACAATTAATGTTACGGTATAACTTCCCGGTAACATATACGTGTGATTTGGTGCAAGCGTTGTGCTGGTTGTTCCGTCACCGAAATTCCACAGACACGATTGAACACCGGCATTCGGATTGTAAAACGCAATGGCTGCAGGTGCACATCCTATGGTATCACTGGATGTAAAATTTGACCATCCGCGTGTTCCAATAATAATCGGTTGTGCATATCTGTCAGTATCTGAACAACCAAAACTATTCTGAACAATTAAGGATACAATGTAATTTCCTGACGATGCATAGGTGTGTGATGGATTTTGTTGTGATGATGTAGTTCCATCTCCAAAATACCACATCCAGAAATTACCAATCGCATTATTGCTAAATTGAAACGGCGTGGTAGGATCACAACTTGATGTTGTCGTAGCAGTAATAGTTGCATCCGGCTGTGGGAAAAGAGTAATGTATTGATTTCTGACTTTCACATCCTGACAACCGAGTGAATTGGTTGCTATTAATGTTACAGTAAACCTTCCGGATGAAGTATACAGATGAGAAGGATCTTGTAAGGTAGAAGTAGTTCCATCTCCAAAATCCCATAAATAGGTACTTGCGCCAATTGAAGAATTTGTAAAATTCATGACCGTTGTACCCGGACATGCGGCGAGAATATCTGCAGAAAATGATGCTGTAGGTTTCGGCGTAACCGTTATGTAATTTACCATTCGTAAAGTGTCACTGATATTATTCGCATCGTAGACAATCAACGTAATGGTGTAACTACCGGTAGTTGTATACAGATTAGTAGGATTAGGCAAGGTGGATGAATTCCCATTTCCCAGGTCCCAGTAATAACGGGTAGCATTTGTGCTCGTGCTTGTAAACTGAATAGCTAATGGTGAACAACCAGTAGTTTGATCAGCAACAAACGATGCCTGTGGTTGCGCCTTGACTGGAAGGCTCAACACCAGGAGCAGCAATGCTATCGCTACCCGCCGTATACATACGACTTTACCTGTTTTCAGCATATTGGTTCCCATTTGTATTCGTTAACCCTACTATCGACCCCGTATGTTCGAAAGAAGGATGTGTAATTATTTAACCTGAACCATTCGGGTGTTTTTGTCAATTAACATCGGATTGGTTTCCGGCGTAACGACAGATTTAGAATCAGCGGAAGCAACTAAATGTCCTTCATCGTTGATTTGCTTGATTCGGTATTGTACCGTTCCGGTCATAGGCTTTGTGTCTACCCAGCTATACAATAATTCAAGCGGCGATCCAATACCTTCTTTTAATCCTACCGGTTCGAATTCAATTCCGTCAACAGAACGTTCGACTACATAAATACAGTCTTCCGAATTCGATCGAACTACCCAGTTCAGATAAACTTTGCCTGAATTGTAAACCAATGATTGTTTTACAAATTCAAGTTTACCCGGTTGTGTAACAGCTTTTGCAGGTTCCTGAGCAAAGGTGCTCATGGCCGCAAAAACCAATACATATAATAGGATAAGTTCAAGCGCATACGTAAACAGTTTGTTTGATGCAGTGCGTGTGCGGATAACCTGGAAAGTTCCGGTTGATTGAATTCCGCCAATTGATTTAGAAATTAATGTTTTCATTTCAAGAGATTTTATGCTTTGAACAATATATACTAAACAGAGCCCATGTTGTTTTTAGAAAACGGGCACTTCCTTACAACTGTAAGAAATTCAGAAAACGTGTAATGTTTTCTTTACGATTGTTTTAAAATCAAATCAAAATCGATATTGTTGAAAGGTTACATAGAGGAAACAGACCTGTCAGATTTCATTTGTTTTTTATTTACGCTTTTGAATAGAAAAATGATTTTTAGTGTATCCAAAAGAATTGACCGCCGTTATAATACTTCAGAAAATAACATTAACAGCCTCATATAAATATGGAAACGCTAAACAAAACAATTAAAAAGCTTAACGATGCTGAATACCTGGAATTGCTTTCTGCAGTTGCCGGTAGAAAAAATAACAAGCCATACTTAGTGCTTGAAGCAGCTAGAAAAGAAAATTTTGACGAAAGTCAGATGATGGATATGCTGGGTGTTAATCCAAGTACATATTATACACTCAAGTCTCGCTTGAATGAACGCATTGCTCAATACTTATCAAGCACGGTTAAAAATCCGATTAGCGCTCTTAAAGATAAAGTAGCAATGGTTCCTGCTATGGTCTTTGGTAATGACCGTGAAGTAGGTATTCGTGCATTGAAAAATTTGGAGAAACAATTAATAGAATACGATCTGTCAAATGAATTGATCGTTGTATATAAAGCGTTGGCTCGTCTTAGTATGTTCAATGGCGACTTCGATTATTACGAAAAAGAATACAATCGTCACGTTGCATATTCACTTGCAGTTGTAAAGGCTGAAGATTTATTTTATGATTTCGTAAAAAAAGCAGGTAACTACTTACTTACGCGCGACGAACGTGATAAAGAATCAGTTCAGGCTACTTTACGCGAATTGACAAATATCAGTGAATTGTATCAGGGTCATCGTTTGATGGTCATGTACAACATTGTTCGTATTTATTATCTGACCATTTTTACAAAAGCGGAAAGTCTTCGTTCACTTGAAATGGAAGTGGATTCAATCCTACAGCTTATTAAAAAGAATTTTGATAAGTATGAAATGGATACATTCTATCAAAGCATTAAATTCCTTGTTGACTATCTATACTTTGAATACTATCAAAAGACCGGCAATGCAGTTCGTGCCGATCATTATTACAAGCAAATAAATAAAGACGTTCCTGAAGTTGCCTTCAAACCGGTTTTTAGTTTCTATATCGCTCAGTTCCTCCAGTCAAAAGTGGAACGCTTTTTACAGAATGGAAACAATGCTGAGTTAACGGATTTGAACAGTGAGCTTGAAAGCAATTTCGAAGTGAATGTAAATGAACCATATCCATATCTTGCCTTCCGTAGATTCACTGCCATTACGAAATTCTACGATGGCGACTTCTCTGCTGCCGCTCGTGTGTTGAATAATCTCCGCAATGAAATGTCAATGAAAAAGTATGTGTATACTGATGTGGAATACAAATTATTCCAGGCTATGCAATATTGTTTCCTTGGAGAAGATGGTCTGTGCAGTCAATTACTTCAGTCTGTAAAAAGACAAATCAATGAAGACGATGCAAACTATGAAACAGCTGTTATCTTTATTAAAATGTTGAAAACAGCAATCAAGCCGGAGGAATTCAGAAAGAAAGTGAAAAAACTCACAGAGATTTACAACAATTTCGCCGCCATGAATACCGGAACTTACAAAATGCTTTGGTATGTAAAAATGGATGAGCCAATGATCCGTAAAATGGCAAACCCAATTAAAGAATAGGTTTAAAACCTTCTGAAATAAAAAGAGGCTGTCTCAAAAGTAGATTTTGACAGCCTCTTTCTTTTTTGAACACTCTGACAGCCTTTTTCATAAACGATTTTAAAATGGTTAGGTGGTTAAAAATATTGGAAGAGTTTATCAGAATAAGTCCCGGGGTTTTGAACAATTAAGCTGAAAAGGAAATAAGTCGAATTGAAATTTTGATCAATCTTTAAAGCTGACATATAAACCGATAATGCTTCTGTGTAAGTTAAGATCCATCATTAATTAACTATCAAATAAGGGTTGTATTAATTTTTCAAAATTGGGTTATTGGATCATTTAATTGAATTGCCCGGAAAAGGGGTTCATGCAAAGGGGAACAAATCAGGGGATAAATTGCATGGCGAAAGCTCCAAGGCGATCGATACAGGAAAGGAATGAGATTTAGAAAATTCGTAATCCGGAAAAAATATTTTGATTGTCCAATCAATTTACATTTATCCCCGGGGCGAAATATGCACAGTAATGAACTTGAACTTTATAAGTTCAATCTTAGGCTTTTGAGACAGCCTCTTTTAGTTTGTAGTAGCTATTGTTAGAAATTGATCGCCAATAGATATTTTTCATTCAAGGGTTTGTTCACGTATTTCTTCACCAGTGGATTCGTTGAAGCTCTGTTAATGTCTTCAGGACTAATAGATGAAGATAAAACTACAACCTTACCGGTCTTTTTAACGGTTTCGGATAGCTTTTCAAATTCTTCCAGAAATGCAAATCCATCCATTATCGGCATATTCAAATCCAGAAAAATAACCTCAGGAAGTAAGTCCGGATTGGATTCATTTTCTTTTAAATAAGTCAAGGCTAATTCACCTGAATTTTTTACAATCACTTGACGACCAAATTGATTCGTCGTGATCATGCGTTCATTAATGAAGTTGTCAATATCGTTGTCATCGATAAGGAGCACTCGTTCAAAACGGAAACTATTATCGGACTTCATGTTAAAAGCGTTACGGCAAAAATGGTGGTGATGAATGGAATCGAACCATCGACACAAGGATTTTCAGTCCTTTGCTCTACCAACTGAGCTACATCACCAATCATTAAGGCGGACGCAAAAGTAGAAAAAAATTGTTTTTAGCAAAAAATATTTAGCTTTCTCTCTTCATCTAATCCTCTTTCCGTAATTTGCATGCTGTATGAATTTAACCATAGACGCCGGTAATACTTCCATTAAAGTAATGGTATTCAAGGATAACGTAGCCGTTTACCGAAACGAAAACAAGAAACTTAGCGTCCGTTTTTTAAAAAATATATTTTTAAAATATTCAATTCAACACTCAATCCTGTCTTCAGTCATTCAGGTTGATCCTGCTGTCATTAAATTCATGAAGCAGAAGGGCGCTTTCCTTCTTTTTACTCTTAAAACACCTATACCGGTCAAAAATAAGTATAGAACTCCACATACATTAGGGCAAGATCGACTGTCATCAGCTATTGCTGCTCACTCATTATTCCCAAAACGAAATGTGCTGGTCATTGATGTTGGAACTTGTATAAAATATGATTTTGTTAATGACAAGGGACAGTATTGCGGAGGAAGTATTTCACCCGGACTCAACATGCGTTTTAAGGCACTTAATTCTTTTACTGAAAAATTGCCGCTGGTGAGATTTGGTCCGGTAAAAAAATTAACCGGTGACGCAACAGAAACCTCCATTCAAACCGGCGTTGAAATTGGAATGGAAGAGGAAATCAAAGGCTTTATTACCAGGTACAAGAAACAATACAAAAGAGTTAAAGTCGTTATCACCGGCGGCGATGCTTCCCGTTTTGTGAGTAAATTAAATTTAAGCATCTTTGCCGCCTCAGATTTAGTAAACCTCGGGCTGAACGAGATAATAAAGTATAATGTCCAAAAGTAGATTTCTTTACTCGCTGTTACTTCTTACAGCTTTTTTATCCTCACCGGAATTTTCCAGTAGTCAAAATGCTACCAGTTCACCATACTCTCGTTTTGGGATTGGTGATATTGCTCCTTCTGTTTATGCGAAGCAATTAGGAATGGGCGGACTCCAAACTGCTATTGATAATCCGTTTTCAATTAATCCGGGAAATCCTGCTTCATATTCAAGTCTGGTCATGACTACATATGAAGGTGGATTAAATTTTTTACAATACGAATTGAAATCATCTGTTGGTCGTCAACGAACCAATACTGCTTCATTGTCCTATTTTGATTTTGCCTTTCCGGTAAAAAACGGAAAGTGGGCGCTGGGATTTGGTCTTTCCCCTTATAGCAATGTTGGATATAAACTCACGAGTCTATCAACGAATCTGTTGGGTGATCAGGAATTGAAGACCTATAAAGGTTCAGGCGGACTCAATAATTTCCATATTGGAACCGGATTTAAACTGGGTCGCATTGCTTCATTTGGTTTTAGTACAGAATATTTATTCGGCGTCATCAATAGGGACAGAACAGTTGAGTTTAACAGTACCAATTATATCTATTCAAATATCAGTGAAAGCACATCCATCGCTTGGTTTCATTTTAATACAGGTTTTCAATTTGTATTTGATAGTTTGAAAACAGCAGACTCTGATTCATTGAAAATGTTCGATAAAAAAATTACACTGCTGACAGATTCATTACATAAAATAGTAACAGGTGGTGCAACTGACTACGAAGTGAAAAACGGATTACGTCAGCAAATTGAAGAGGCAAAATTTCTTCGTAGCAATGTCGTGAATCGCAAAGTCAGAAGCGACTGGAGATTAACTGCCGGAATTACATTCAGTCCTTCTATCGATTTAAGAGCCCGCAATACGTATGTAAATAATTCATATCGCTATGTTGCAGGATCAACTACTGTAATCATTCGAGATACAGTTCAAAGTTACGATGGACAACGCGGATTTGTCCGACTTCCATCATCGCTTGGTGTAGGACTTACTTTGCGAAAAGGACCGCGCTGGTTAGTTGGAACTGATTTTCGTTTTCAGCAATGGAGTAAATTCAATTACCTGGGAAGTTCTGATTCTCTCGTAAACGGATGGAGAGCATCATTGGGAGTGCAATACATACCGAATGAAAGAGCATTAAAATCCTATTGGAAAGTAATGCAATATCGCGCAGGATTTCACTATGAGAATAGTTACCTGAAACTTGACGGACAACAATTGGCCGAAATGGGTGTAAGTGCCGGACTTACGATGCCAATTCGTCGCGGAGGCTCTCAATTACATCTTGCTTTGGAATTGGGTAAAAGAGGAACAACTAAAGATAATCTTATTGAGGAAAAATACCTTCGCTTTACGCTTGGCTTTACAATCAATGATCGTTGGTTCCTTAAGCCGAAATACGATTAGCCATTTTGTTTAGAATAAATAGTAGTGTACTATAGATGAATAACGGGAATAAAAAAATTACCATTTGGTTGTTCTCCGGTTGCTTCCTGATCTTTTGTATGGTCGTAATAGGAGGCATTACACGACTCACCGGTTCAGGCTTGTCAATTACTGAATGGAAGCCAATCATGGGAGCTGTACCACCTATGAATGATCAGGAGTGGCATATAGCATTTGAAAAGTATAAACAGATTCCGCAGTTCCAAAAGATCAATGCTGATTTTGAACTAAGTGATTTTAAAAATATTTTTTGGTGGGAATGGTTGCACCGACAAATCGGTCGGTTGATTGGTATTGTTTTTCTCTTTCCGTTCTTATATTTTTTCTTCACTAAACAAATTAAACCTGCGACAACGAAGAAAATGCTTTTTCTTTTTCTCCTCGGAGGAATTCAAGGATTTTTAGGATGGTTCATGGTGAAAAGCGGACTGACAGAAAGAACAAGTGTAAGTCATATCCGGCTTGCGATTCATCTCATTGCAGCATTTATCACGTTTGGTTTTACAATGTATTATGCACTTGAGTTGAAATATACTAAAATGGAAAACATTCGGTTGAATAAAAATGGAAAGTTTCTTCATTATTTGACTGGCTTTATCATTATTCAAATTGTATACGGTGCTTTTGTTGCCGGTTTGCATGCCGGTAAAATCCACATGACATTTCCATTGATGAGTGGAGAATTAATTCCCAATGGAATCACGTATCAATCTCCCGTCTGGTTAAACTTTTTTGATAATCCGATAATGGTTCAGTTTATCCACCGCTCTTTTGCATTCACTATTGTATTTATGACAGCTTTTCTCTTTTTGAAAATGAAAAGGGAAACAGCAAGTCGATATCAGATGAAAGGTATATACTTGTTACTAACAGCAGTCTCAACTCAATTTCTACTGGGAGTTTTTACTCTTCTTACAGGAGCCAACATCGTTCTCGCATCCCTTCACCAAATCGGTGCCTTCCTGCTTTTCACAACCACCGTTTATTTGCTTTTCCACTTTAGGTATAAAGTTGGAGAGAAGTAGTCTGGATATTGTATTAAGTACCTGATACTTGGTATTAGGTGTTAAGTATTAAGAAAAAAACACCCATCTCTGTACTCTCGTCTAACTCTTCTATCGCTGTGTCAAAAAAAGTTCACCACCAACTGACAACTAATTAACTTACTAACTGCCAACTGACCAACTGACCAACTATTTCCACCGAAACGTCTCCACCAAATGCTTTACATCCTGTTCTACAAATTCAGCAACCGGATTGAGTGAATCGGCATTGGGTAAGGCATAGAAATACAGGGCACCTCTGATAAAATGTTTCGTGCTATCGGTTAAGTAAAACTGAACTGATGAAGCCGAGTTACCTTTGATGTTAAAGTAGCTGCCATAAATTTTATGTTCACGATCTGAAAAAGTTAATTCATTCATGCCTGATGCTTTTGCAATGTGTTTCATTGAAAGAGCACGACTGTCATCGATCAGTTTCGGCAGATTGTTTTTTATTTCTTTGTAGCTTAGGTAAACTGTTCCTTTGAAGGCAGGAAACTCTACGTTTTTCCAGCAAGGTTCAGCCTTTGCATTTGTATCCGGAGTTACGGCTGCATATATAGGCAGGTCAAATTCAAACGGGCAATCCGGTGAACGAAAATGAGTGTAACTTTTCTCCGGTAGTTGAATCCGGAAATAACCGCGTGGTTTAGGTATATAATCATTTTCACATCCGGAGAGGAATAGAAGAGACGATAATAGAAAGATCATAAGTATACTCCCACCATTCGTTGACGACTGAGGTGGATGTGTCATAGAAGATTTATCAGCAAGTGTAATTTTTACCCGCTTAATTTTTTTACGATCTGCTGATTCAATTGTGAACGAAATGTCATTCCACTTAATTACTTCATTTCTCTTTGGAATATTTCCTTCAATTTCCAGAATTAATCCGGCAAGTGTATCAATCGTTTCTTTTTCGGTTTCGAAAATTTTTCTGTCTACTTCCATCACCCGACAAATGTCATTCAGATTGGTTTTTCCTTCGAATACAAAATTGTAATCGTCAAGTTTGGAATAAAACATTTCCTCTTCATCGAATTCGTCGTTTATTTCTCCAACAATTTCTTCCAGGACATCTTCCAACGTTACAATTCCTGAGGAGCCACCATATTCATCGATCACAATTGCAAGGTGAATTTTCTTTTCCTGAAACTCCTGTAGCAGATCGTTTATTTTCTTACTCTCAGGAACAAAATATGCAGGTCTGATGTGTTTCAACCAGTCGAATGACGAATCATTTTTTTTATCAAGAAAAGGAATGAAGTCTTTGATATATAGCACTCCAATTACCTGATCAAACGTGTTTTCATAGACTGGCATTCTGGAGTATCGGTGTTCATTGATAATGGGAATGATTTCACTAAACGTTAATTCTTTGTCCAGAGCGATAACATCCATTCGGGATTTCATTATTTGCCTGACATCAATATTCCCAAAGCGTGCTATGCCTTTCAGAATTTTCTTTTCGTCTTCATGCGTGGTTTTATCACTGGTAATGTCAATGGCATGCGTTAATTCGTCAACAGAAACATCATAACCTTTCTGACCAATCCTTTTTTCAACTGCCCTTGTTGACATAACGAGCATGGTGCTGAAAGGCCGAAGTAGTTTGTCTAATGCAAATATTCCATATGCACTTTTCAACGCTGATCGTAAAGCATTCTGGGTTGCATATACTTTTGGCATGACTTCGCAAAAAAGTACAATGATAAATGTGACAGACACAACTTGAATTAAAAAACCAATGAGTGGATGCGTCTTGAAAATAAATAGTTCTTCAATCAGCAAAGAAGAAAGTACAACGATCCCAATGTTGATGAAGTTAATGCTGATCAGTAAAGTGGCCAGTAAACGTTTTGGTTTTTCGAGCAGCGTGTACACAATTTTTGATCGGCCGCTATTGGAGTCTTTTAATTGGAAAAACTGTGCAGGACTAATGGCGAAAAAAGCAGTTTCAGCACCTGAGATATATCCTGATAAAAAAAGCAGGAAGATTAAAACAATGCTTTCAATTGCAAAGCCTAAGTTAAATGCAAAGTCAGGGTTGAGAATGGATGTTAATCCCTGTAAGTGAAAGGTGAGCAGATATTGACCGGGGTCCAAGGGCGAATTCAGATATTTTGACGAATTTAAGATAAAAACAGGCACAAAATGATTTAAATTTTATGCCTGTTTCAACACTTAGAACGGTAAATCATCAACAGGACCGCTGTCATTCAATACAGGTGCTTCCGATACTGCCGGTTCGGTGTTAGACGAACCTGCGTCAGTACGAGGGCCGCCTAGCATTGTCATCGTGTCTGCAACAATTTCCGTAATGTACTTTTTGTTGTTTTCATCGCCGTACGTTCGGGTGCGAACCTTTCCTTCGATGTAAAGCATTTTACCTTTTCTGACGTATTTTTCGGCTATTTCTGCCAATCCACGCCATAATACGATATTATGCCATTCGGTTTGTTCTACTTTCTGCCCGTCTTTGTTTTTGTACGATTCAGATGTGGCTAATGGAAAACGCGCTAATGCGACATTGTTTTCGAGGTAACGAACTTCAGGATCCTTCCCGACATTACCAACTAAGATTACTTTGTTTACTCCGCTCATAGGAATGTGATTTTAGTTAATACTTCAATTGTGAATCAAAGATAAGCATTCACCTGCCCGGATAAAAACCATATATGCGGGTTCTTTTATTAGTTGGTCAGTTAGTCAGTTAGTCAGTTGGTCAGTTGATGATCAACGATAAAAAAACATAAAGACATCCTGTTTCCAGTCTTAATACTTAATACTTAATACTAATTACTAACTACTAAGTATAAATGAAAATCACTTTCCATCCAGGTATCTCTCAACTAGCTTCGGCAATGCATACTTGGTGATGGTTTTCAGATTGACTTTAATAAGTGGAAGAAGAAGTTTTTTATCCGAAAGATCTTTTTCAGAAAAGTGATAGAAACGTGCATGGATCTTTTGATGACTGAGCAAATGTTCGTATGGTTCACTGATTGTAGTAAACGTTATTTCCTTTGAATACGCACTTAACTCTTTTGATTTAATAAAACTTGCAGGTGTTATTTTTTTTTTCGCTTCAATTAATGGAAAGTCATGTAATCCTTGCCAGATATCTTTTTCGTTTCGTTTACGAATATAAAAACTGTTCTTGCTTTCTATGATCAGGTAATGAAAAAACCGATCACGTACTTTTGTTTTATTTTCTTTTACCGGTAGAGTGGAAACTAGGTTTAGTTTGTATGCATGGCAACTGAGATTTAACGGACAGTTGCTACAATCAGGACTGGCCGGCTTGCATTGCCTTGCGCCGAATTCCATGATAGCCTGATTGAAATCATGCGGAGGAAATCCTTTCATCAGATCACCTGCTAATTCTGTAAATATTTTTTTAGTTTTTGGTTTGTCTATCGGATCACTGATTCCGTAGTATCGGCTGATTAATCGAAAGACATTTCCATCAACAACGGGATGCGGCTGATCAAAAGCGAAGGAAGAAATTGCTGCTGCTGTATATTCGCCAATGCCTTTAAGTGAAAGAATATCATCATAAGCAGCAGGAAATTTTCCGCCGAAGCGTGTGATCACTTCTTTTGCAGCTGCATGTAAATTTCTCGCCCTTGAATAATATCCCAAACCCTGCCACAGTCGCATCACTTTTTCCTCTGATGCTTTCGCCAGTGAACCAACAGTTGGGAATTGTTCACTGAATTTTAAATAATAGGGAAGTCCCTGATCAACTCGGGTTTGCTGAAGTATAATTTCAGACAACCATATAAGGTAGGGATCTCTCGTATTTCGCCACGGCAAATCACGTTTGTTTATATGATACCAATTAATAATGTTTTGCGAAAACGACATTTGGAGTTTACTCTTGTGATGCGAAAATACAAACTCAAACGGATTCTGTTAGAGTAAATAAATAATTACTTAATTTGCCCTATGACTGTTTCCTTGATTGTCGGATAAACGGTTGCATTAATTTCTGAAAACGCCCAATGGTCTATATCGTAATTCCATGTTACAATGAGTCTGTAGCTATCATCAAAATGCTGTCTGAGATGGAAGGTGTTTTGGGCATGCTCAGTGAATCTTTTTCAGTACTTGTAATGGATGATTGTTCAACTGATGACACTGTTAAAAGACTGATGACTTTTAATTTCAAACCGGGTAATCTGAAATTGAATGTGCTTTCAACAGATATAAATCTCGGGCATCAACAAGCGATTCGGCAGGCGCTTTTATTTGTCTGCCAACAAGGTGGTACAAAGGCCATCGTGCTGGATGCTGATGGTGAAGACGATCCTTTTGTGATTCCTCAAATGTTAGCTGTGATGGATGCTGATATCGTTCAGGTTCAACGTGGAAAGAGAGCAGAGACCATGATATTTCAATTCTGCTATGCCTGGTATAATTTTATTTTCAATTTATTGATTGGAAAAAAAATGAGCGTGGGTAATTATTGTCTGATCAATGAAAAGGTAATCCGACTTATATCAACACAATCGTTTTTTCATTTCGGTGCTTTTTTATCAAGGTTGCCTTTGAAGAGAAAACGAATTGTTTCAGACAGAAGAAAACGGATGGGTGGTAAATCAAAGATGACCTATTCACGTTTGTTTTATCATGCGCTGAAGTCTTTTATCGAGTATGGAGAAGAACTCATTACTGTATTCTTAAAATTGACGATTGCACTGGTTCTCCTCTTTCTATCCTTTCTGGCAATCATCGTTTACCTGAAGTTTTTCACTGATCTTGCAATTTTAGGTTGGGCAAGTACCATTGGCGCCGGATTGCTAGCATGTACGTTAATATGTGCCGGATTTTTTGTGTCAGGAATATTATTGCTGCGAATTTCACAAAACAGAAATCAACAGCCTGCCGTTCATCTTTATCAACTCATCCGATGACAAAGTATTCAGGTGAAGATGTGTTGGATTTAATGTCTGCCTTTGCGAAAAATCGTAATGCAGCAATTGAAAAAATGATCGTTCACGAACTTCATTTGAATAAAGGAGAAAAAAAGTTGTTGGAATTTGGTGCCGGTAAAGGAGAATTTTTAAAACGAATTGCAAACAGAAAAAACGTTTCTGTCGCAGGCATTGAGAAAGATATTTCATTCCGGAAATTCTTGTCAGATCAATTTACCGTCTATTCATCTCTTCAAGAAGTGAATGAAAAAGTGGATGGTATTTATCTGATCGATGTGCTCGAACATCTGCAAGATGATCAGTCATATTTGAATGACTTTTTTGCGAAGCTTAAACCGGGTGGAAGATTGTTTATTTATGTTCCTGCACGACGTGAACTCTTTTCAGCTTTTGACAAAAAGATTGGTCATTATCGCCGTTATGATCGGAAGGAACTTATTCATAAGGTAAATGCAGCCGGATTTGAGATTGAATCAGTTCATTATCACGACTTTGTAGGTTATCTGGCCATGATCGTTCAAAAATGGATTACCGGACATACATTTCCTAAGCCTTGGTCTGCAAAGCTTTACGATCGATTTCTTTTTCCGTGCGGACATTTTTTTGAAAAAAGGATCAAGCCTCCGGTCGGAAAAAGCATATTTTTAACAGGAATAGCGAAAATAAGTCAAATTAAAAGTTAAAATATTGATTTTCAATTAAATTGATTATTTTTTTACCAAGACTTTCACTACATTTACCAATCAGGATAGTGCGTTTGCGGAGCATTTTGACAGTTTCATGGTTGGCGGTTGAAAAAATCAAAATATTCCATTTTTCTATTTAACTTGAAGCATTATCTTTGCGCCCCTAATTATCAATACATTAATATTCAAAGAAATGACTAAAGCAGAATTAGTAGCCGAAATCTCAACTAAAACCGGTATTGAAAAGACTGTAGCATTGCAAGCGGTAGAAGCGGCTATGAAAGTGATTAAAACTACCATGTCAGATGGTGAAAACGTTTATCTACGCGGATTTGGTTCTTTTATCGTAAAGAAGCGAGCTCAAAAATTAGGTCGTATTATCTCAAAAAATACAACGATCATCATTCCTGAACATAACATTCCTGCTTTCAAACCTGCTAAAACCTTCGCTAACAAAGTGAAGAATGCAAAGATTAAGAAGAATCAGACAACAGAAGCAGTCGACTAGTAATGTCACAAAGCAAGAAACGACTCTTCTTACTCGCTTCAGCAGTTGTTTTAAGTATCGGTCTTTACTTTTCACTAGCTGAGAAGAAGGACTCGAAGGAAGATCAAAACGAGCAGAATAAAATAACGTCAAGCGTTGGTTATTCATTCGAGGTGATTCTTTCAGAAGCTAAAAAACAACTGACGAAAGAACAGTTAGTTGCTGTGAATAAAGCCGAAGATGATTTGAAAGCGAATTCATCTGCTGCAACTCTTCAAATCGTTGGTAAACTTTGGGATGAATATCAAGTACCTCCGGTCTCCTCGCATTACTTCGAGCAGATTGCAATACTGAATCCGGATGAAAAAACGTGGATCGAGGCAGCATATCGCTACTTCGATGCTTATAACATGAGTGCCGATTCAAGTTTGAGACAAGCCTTCATTCGAAAAGCAATCGTATGCTATGAGAATGCAAGTAAGCTCAATCCGAAAAACCTGGATGTAAAAACAGATCTCGGAATCAGTTATGCACAAGAAGGCAGTAATCCGATGAAAGGGATTATGCTTTTAAGGGAAGTCGTTCAGGAGAATCCCGAACATGAAATGGCTCAGTATAATCTGGGTATTCTTTCGGTTAAATCAGGACAACTGGAAAAAGCTGTTGAACGTTTTGAAAAAGTATTGACCATTAATCCTAAACGTACAGAAGCGCGTTACTTATTAGCCCGGACTTATGCAGATCTTGGTAAAAAAGAATCCGCTCTGAAAAATTTTGAATTAGTGAAAAAAGAAGTTTCCGATCCCCAGCTAGCTGCTGAAATCGACAAGATTATTAAACAAATTAAATAACCATTAAACATTCGAGCCCATGCCAAGCGGTAAAAAAAGAAAAAGACATAAGATGGCTACGCATAAGCGTAAAAAACGTCTTAGAAAAAACAGACATAAGAAAAAAAGCCGGTAACGGTTAAAATCTGGTTCAGGGTTCAGAGTTTGCATGTTGGTGTACGAAAGATTACAGCACTTGGTCAACTTTGAACTCCGGACTTTTTACGTTGGTTTTTTGGTATCCATTTGTGGCCTGCGATGAGTCGTTGGCTGAATGATCCAACGTATCCAAAATCCTGTTTCGTCCTTTTCCTGCCTTGCATCCGCCAGGTTTCGAGCAGAATGTTTTTATAAAACATTTTAATTGACAAACGAATTAGTAATCAACTCAACTTCAGAGGAGGTTAATATAGCCTTGCTTGAAGATAAACATCTGGTTGAGTTAAATAGTGAGAAGAAGGATCACCGCTTTTCAGTAGGCGACCTTTATCTCGGCCGGGTAAAAAAGCTTATTCCGGGACTCAATGCAGCGTTCGTAGATGTAGGGCATGAAAAAGATGCCTTCTTGCACTATTTGGATCTTGGTCCGCAGGTGCAATCGCTCCTTAAATTAATCAAACTTACTACAAATGGAAAAAGTGCTGATCCGATGCTGGGTAATTTCCAGCTTGAAAAGGAAATTGACAAGGGCGGAAAAATTGCCAATGTACTTTCTGTTAATCAATGGGCATTAGTACAGGTCGCTAAAGAGCCGATCTCTTCAAAAGGCCCTCGTATTACTTCAGAACTTTCTCTTGCCGGTCGATTTGTAGTGATGGTGCCTTTCTCTGAAATGGTGTCCATCTCGCAAAAGATTAAATCGTCAGAAGAACGTCAGCGACTGAAAAGGCTTGCAATGAGTATTAAGCCTAAAGGTTTTGGTCTGATCGTACGTACTGTTGCTGAAGGAAAAAAAGTTGCCGAATTGGATAAAGACATTCAGGATCTGGTCGCTAAATGGAAGTCCGCTTTTCAAATGCTGGAAACAGCAAAACCTCCTCAGAAAATTTTAGGCGAATTGAACAGGACCTCAACCATCCTGCGCGATTTGTTGAATCCGAATTTCAACTCTATTCACGTCAACGATCCTGCGCTTGCTGACGAAATCAAGAGCTATATAGAAGGCATTGCTCCCGAGCAGGCAGAGATTGTAAAGTTGTACAAAGGGAAAGCACCCATCTTCGATCATTTTGGTGTTGAGAAACAAATCAAGGCCAGCTTTGGAAAAACGATTACCATGTCAAATGGTGCCTACCTGATTGTTGAACATACCGAGGCCATGCACGTCATTGATGTAAACAGTGGCGGCAGAGTAAAAGGTGATAGCGACTCTACGCAGGAATCGAATGCACTTCATGTAAACATGGATGCAGCAACTGAAGTGGCTCGTCAATTACGATTACGTGATATGGGTGGGATCATTGTCGTGGATTTTATTGACATGCACAGTGCTCAGAACCGTAAAACTCTTTTTGAAAAATTAAGGGTGGAAATGAAACGGGATCGTGCCAAGCATACTATTCTTCCTCCAAGTAAATTCGGATTGATACAAATTACCCGTCAACGGGTTCGTCCTGAAACAAACATAACGACAGTTGAGAAATGTCCTGCGTGTAGCGGAACCGGTGAAATTAAAGCTAGTGTCTTACTTGTGGATGACATTGAAAATAATCTTCGCTATTTTGTACAGGAACAAAATGAAAAATTACTGACGCTGTCTGTTCACCCATATCTGGAAGCTTATCTGAACAAAGGATTGTTGTTTAATTCAATCATTCATCGCTGGAGAAAGAAATACAATGTAAAGATTCGTGCAAAAGGAAATCAGGCTTATCATCTTCTGGAATATCATTTCTTCAATAAATTAGACGAAGAGATTAAAATATGATCCTTCTTTTTTGAAGAAGAAAAAACAAAAGATTTTGTCTCAAAAATCTACGATTGAACTGAAACGTTTCAGGTTCTTAACTAAGCATATTTCGCCCCGGGGATAAATGTAACTTGATTCGATGATCAATTTTTTTTCTCCCAATTACGCATCTCTATCTCTCAAACATGTCGCAGATCTGCCTCTGTAAGGCTTTTTCCATGCAATTTTTCCCCTGGTTTTTCCCCTTTGCATGACTACCCAATTCAGGGCAATTCACTTAAATGATCAAAGGACTCACTTTCATAAAAAATATACAATCACATATGTGATAGTTAATTGTAGATGGATTTTATTTTAACCTGAACCATACTAAGCATATTTCGCCTCTGGAAGAAATGAAACTTGATTGGATAATCAATTTATTTTTCCCGGATAAGAATTCTCTAAAGAATGGCTACTTCAAAAACCTGAGATTGAATTGAAAAAAACGCAGGTCCATTTTTGAATACAATTCGCCCCGGGGATAAATGTAACTTGATTGGATAATCAATTTTTTTTTCCCAATTACGAAATTTCTATCTCTCAAATATCTAGTAAATCTGCCGCTGTGAGGCTTTTGCCATGCAATTTATCCCCTGATTTATCCCCTTTACATGACTACCCAATTCAGTGCAATTCAATTAAATGATCAAAGGACTCACTTTCATAAAAAATATACAATCACATATATGATAGTTAATTGTTGATGGATTTTATTTTAACCGGAAGCATTATCGATTAAAGTTAACCTTTATGGATTGATCAGAATTTAAGGTCGGTGCATTTCCCTTTGATGTAAACTGTTCAATCCTTGGGGACATTTTCTGATATGATCATCCACTAATTATAATCAGATTGCCATTTTAAATTGCTTTTGGAGAATACTTCAGGCGTGTTAAAAAAAAAGGCTGTCTACATGCAATTTTTAGACAGCCTCTTTTGTTGATTCGTTATTTTGATTTGTGTTTTTCAATCATTGATTTTAGTATTTTCGTCATCAGTCAAATGAAGTCCACTTTCAGATCAACCATTCATGAAATTATTTAAAAAAGTATTTGTTGTTTTTTCAATGATCCTTTTGGTCATTACGGCCATTGGATATATTTTCTTCCGTTCACATGTGCATGTTGAACGATCGATCGTTATCAATAAATCACAATCTGAATTATTTTCTGTACTAAACACACATAAAAAATTTAATGACTGGTCGCCCTGGTATAGCAGGGACACAACGATGCAGATAATTTTTTCAGGACCGGAGAGTGGAACAGGAGCGAAGTTTTCCTGGATCAGTTCCGTTAAAAGTGTTGGAACAGGAAGTATGGAAATTACATCGTCTAAACCGGATTCTGTAATCAGACAAGTGCTGACCTTTATGGACAAAGGAAATTCAAACGCATCCTATTTATTGTCAGAAGAAGGTGGAGGAACGCGACTGGTATGGACACTTGATATCGAAGCTGGAGCAAATCCACTGTTACGCATCATGGGTGCCTTTATGGATAAGGCCGTAGGTGAGGATTTTGAAAAAGGTCTTGCAAAATTAAAAGCGATAGTGGAAACACAAGTCGATTCAATTAACTAACGCCGCTCATGGAATATTCTGTACCAAAAGCACTGAGTAAAGCGCAAAAGTATTGTGCCTATCAGGAACGAAGTCAGCAGGAGGTAAGAGATAAATTATATTCCTTCGGACTTCACCGGAATGAAGTTGAGAATCTGATTACGGAATTAATTGATTCCGGCTTTTTAAAAGAATCACGATTTGCAACAGCATTTGCAGGTGGAAAATTCAGAGTGAAGAAGTGGGGTAAAGTAAAAATCCGCCGCGCTCTTGAAGAAAAAAAAGTTTCCGAACCACTCATCCGTAAAGCGCTTTCTGAAATTGAGGAAAGAGATTACAAAACAGCGTTGAAAGAATTAATTAAAGCGCACTCGAAGAAAGTGGTTGAACCCAATGCCTTTAAACGAAAATACAAAATCGCTTCCTTCGCCATTCGACGCGGATTTGAAGCAGAGATGGTGTGGGAGGTGGTGAATGATTTCTTTTCGGAATTTTGAAACGCTAATGGTAAGTATCGCAAAAGTATTCTGTAGTCAGTATTCGGAGGTCGTTTGTTAATGATTGCTCATCACTAGCTGCCACCACGAAAATATATCTGAACCTGGATTTCTCTGATTAATAGATTTCACTGTGGGTAATTAACAACTAAATTTAAGGACCGGCATCTCTATGATCTCTTCTTTCTCTTTTAGCTCTGTGTCAATCTTGAAATTACCAACAAAGGCAAAAAGCATCCTGAATTGTACTCAGTATTACGAAACCGCTCATCGATCATCACCAACTAACCAACTACCTAAATAATTCCACTATCCTCTCCACCGGCCTGCCAATAATCGCTTTGCCGTCTTTCACTACTATCGGTCGTTCAATGAGAATGGGATTTTGAACCAATACTTTTATCCATTCTGCATTGCTTAGTTTTTTATCGAG
>JAYSPU010000057.1:0-8169 GCA_043721935.1 Bacteroidota bacterium
CCCAAAAATAGTTGCAGGCAACTTTGATGTTGAATCTATCCGTGCTGATTTTCCTGTTCTTTTTCAAAAAGCATACGGTAAACCACTGGTTTATTTTGACAATGCAGCCACTTCTCAAAAACCGCAAGCAGTAATTGATTCACTCCTTCAATACTATACAACTTACAACTCCAACATTCATCGTGGCGTTCACTTCCTGAGTCAAAAAGCATCACAAGCTTTTGACGTTGTACGCATGAAGGTTCGTGATTTTATTCATGCAAAGTCTTCAGACGAAATTATTTTTGTCCGCGGCACGACAGAAGGAATTAATCTGATTTCATCCACATTCGGGAAAATGGTTATCGGAGCAGGTGATGAAGTATTGATCACTGCAATGGAACACCACAGTAACATTGTTCCATGGCAAATGCTTTGTGAAGAAAAAGGTGCGTATTTGAAAGTTGTACCTATGAATGACAATGGCGAATTACTGATGAATGAATTCGATCGCTTATTAAATCCTAAAGTAAAATTGATCAGCGTTGTTCATACTTCGAATTCACTTGGTACGATTAATCCGGTAAAAGAAATTATTACAAAAGCCCATTCATTAAATATTCCTGTAGTAGTTGATGCAGCACAATCTGTTGTTCACTCCACTATAAACGTTCAGGAACTGGATTGCGACTTCCTTACTTTTTCAGCACATAAAATGTTAGGACCGACAGGAATCGGAATCGTTTACGGAAAATCAAAACATCTGACTGTCATGCCTCCTTACCAGGGTGGTGGAGAAATGATTCACTCAGTAAGTTTTGAAAAAACAACGTACAATGAAATTCCATACAAGTTTGAAGCAGGGACTCCGAACATTGCAGATGTAATTGCATTTGGAACGGCAATTGACTATTTGAATAAAATGGATCGCGCCTCCGCTTTAAATCATGAAAAAGCACTGACTGCTTATGCAACAGAGGAATTAAGTAAAATCCCCGGATTACGACTGATTGGAACGGCAGCAGAAAAAGCAGCAGTTGTTTCATTTGTTATAGACGGTTGCAATGCACTCGATGTTGGAATGTATCTAGACACACTGGGAATTGCAGTACGTACAGGTCATCATTGCACAGAACCGGTGATGGCGCGATTTAATATTCCGGGTACTATTCGCGCTTCATTCTTATTCTACAATACATTTAGTGAAATCGATTCATTGGTGAATGGCATTCAAAAAGCCATTCAATTATTACGAGGAAAATGACAGCACAGGAAATAGAAAAAGAAATCATCGAAGAGTTTGAATTGTTTGACGAATGGTCAGATAAGTATACATACATCATTGAGATCGGGCAAAAATTACCACCACTCGATGAACAATATAAAATTGAATCGAATAAAATAAAAGGATGTCAAAGCAGTGTTTGGTTGCATGCTTACGGTGAAGATGGAAAAGTTTACTTCAATGCAGATAGTGACTCAACATTTGTGAAAGGAGAAATTGCATTGTTGATTCGTGTGCTTTCCGGACAACCTGCCGCTGATATCGTAAACACTGAGTTATTGTTTATCGATGAAATCGGACTGAGACAACACATTGCCGTTACACGAGCAAATGGATTGGCATCCATGATTAAACAAATGAAACTATATGCGCTTGGAGTTCAATCGCAACAATCAGTATGACAACAGAAGCAACATCAGTAGAAGTAAAACCACTTCGCGACCGGGTGATCGAAGTCTTGAAAACCTGTTACGATCCGGAAATCCCTGTTGATATATACGAACTTGGACTAATTTATGAAATCCGTGAAGAGCCGGGGAATGATCTCTATGTTAAAATGACATTGACTTCACCTGCTTGTCCGGTTGCTGAAACACTTCCTGTAGATGTGGAACAAAAATTAAAAGCAATTCCCGACGTCAACAATGCAAAAGTTGAAATCACCTTCGATCCGCCATGGGAAAAAGATATGATGAGTGAAGAGGCGAGGTTGGAATTGGGGATGTGGTAATAAAAGAAATTGAATAGTTGAAGAATGAATATAAATTGTTAAGTCGAAATTAGATACTAAGTACTGATTACAATTTACAGTGTACAGTGTACTGTTACAGTTAACAGTGCACTGAAAGAGTTTACAGTGTACTGTTACAGTTAACAGTGTACTTAAAGAGTTTACAGTGTACTGTTACAGTAAACTGTGTACTGGAAGAGTTTACAGTGTACTGTTACAGTAAACTGTGTACTGGAAGAGTTTACAGTGTACTGTTACAGTTAACAGTGCACTTAAAGAGTTTACCGTGTACTGTTACAGTAAACTTTGTACTGGAAGAGTTTACAGTGTACTGTTACAGTTAACAGTGCACTTAAAGAGGTTACAATGTACTGTTACAGTTAACAGTGCACTTAAAGAGTTTACAGTGTACTGTTACAGTTTACAGTGCACTTAAAGAGTTTACAGTGTACTGTTACAGTTTACAGTGTACAGAAATTAAACAAACGTCATGGACACCATCAGCAACCGCGTAGCTTCAAGTGGATTGATAACAATCGATCTCGAGGAACTATACGTTCCGGGTGAGAGAATTGTGTTTGATGTGAAGCCCTGGCTTTTTGAAGAAATAATATTAAAAGAAAAAGATTTTCGCGAGAATATTAAGACGCACGATTGGTCAGCCTATTCCGGAAAACTAGTTGCTGTTACATGTACTGCTGATGCAATCGTCCCAACCTGGGCTTTTATGTTGATTGCAGTTGCTTTACAACCATTTGCTAAAAAAATTGTGTTTGGTGATTTGAACAAATTAGAAGAGATTCTTTTCAATGATCAAATCGACTTGATGAACCCTGCCGATTACAAAGACCAAAAAATTGTAATTAAAGGTTGTTCCAAAATTCATGTTCCGGTTTCTACCTATGTTGCTCTCACGTCTGTTCTTCGTCCGGTTGTAAAAAGTATTATGTACGGCGAGCCGTGCAGCACCGTTCCGGTTTATAAAGCACCAAAGTCATTGGCTACAGAATAATTTTATTTGAAACCGATTTTCAGTTTCCATAAATTGTTCTCTTGAACTGAATCAACCACCTGCTTTTCCAGAATAAACAGTTCAGTGTTGATTAACCGTACAGATTTTATCGGCTAAGTAGTTTAATGTGATTACTTTTAGCCCATGTCATTTGAATCCAATTACCCTATATTCCAAAATGCTGACCTGGTAAAAGTAGCCGAACAGTTTGGAACACCCGTTTACGTCTACGATGCTGATACCATTTCAAGACAATATCATTCAATAACCAAAGCATTTTCAAATGTAAAACTGAAATTAAAATATGCTTGTAAAGCATTAACCAATCTGGAAGTACTTCGATACATGCATTCACTCGGTGCAGGACTTGACGCTGTATCAATTGAAGAAGTTCAATTGGGCCTGATGGCAGGATTTTCACCTCAGGAAATTCTCTATACTCCGAATTGTGTTTCTTTCGACGAAATAAAAGAAGCAGTGCAGTATGGAGTCATGATCAACATTGACAATATTGCCATGTTAGAACATTTCGGAAATGAATTCGGATCGACAGTTGAATGTTGCATCAGGTTGAATCCGCACATAGCAGCCGGAGGAAACTCACACATTCAAACCGGACATATCGATTCAAAGTTTGGAATTTCTGTTTACCAGTTACGACACATTGAACGAATCATTAAAAGTTGCAACCTCAACGTAACCGGACTTCATATTCATACAGGATCAGAGATTCTGGACAGCATTGTTTTTATAAAAATGGCCGAACTGATGTTTGAAGCAGCGAAGAATTTTCCTTCGCTTACTTTTATTGATTTTGGAAGCGGATTTAAAGTAGCGTACAAAGAAGGAGATTACATCACAGATATAGAAGAATTGGGTGCCGTCTTCACAGAACTTTTTCAGGCCTTTTGCAAAAGCTATGGTCGTGAACTTGAACTCTGGTTTGAGCCCGGGAAATTTCTGGTGAGTGAAGCCGGCGTTTTATTAGTCAAAACCAATACCGTTAAGCAAACCATGGCAACCGTTTTTGTTGGTGTAGATAGTGGACAAAACCATCTGATCCGCCCTATGTTTTACGATGCTTATCATCACATTGTCAACATCAGCAATCCGGAAGGCAAGCAGCGAATCTATACCATCGTCGGATATATTTGCGAAACCGACACCTTCGGTTGGGACAGAAAACTGAATGAAGTACGGGAAGGAGATGTCTTAGCGATTTTAAATTCAGGCGCTTACGGATTTACGATGAGTAATAATTATAATTCCAGACTTCGCCCTGCTGAAGTCTTCATTGTCAATGGAAAACCCAAACTAGTCAGAAGACGGGAGACGATTGAGGATTTAATCCGAACTCAGATTGAAAGTTAATTAGTCCAAGGAATTTGTTGTCAGGATTGATTGAGAATCCCTATTTTTGCCACCACTCATGTCAGAATCAGCAGAAAAATTTACTCACGATGCAGCCACAAAGGTGTTTGACAAAGAACACCGGAGAAAGCTTGCATTCAACATTCTGCAATACGATAAAAAAGTAGTTGAAGGAAAGCATCAGTTTGAAGACATGGAGCTTGCCAGACAGCGCGCTTCTTCATTGAAATGGAAAACGACTGAGAATCTGGACAAATATCTGATTGAGTTCGAATCCAATTTTAACAAGCGCGGCGGAAAAGTAATTTGGGCACAAGATGCAGATGAAGCGATTCAGGAGTTAGTTCGCATCATGAAAAATTGCAAGGCACGCACTGTTGTAAAATCCAAATCAATGACAACAGAAGAAATTCATGTCAACGATGCATTGGAAAAAGAAGGAATTGAATCCATTGAAACAGATCTTGGAGAATTCATTGTACAATTACGAAATGAACATCCTTATCATATTGTAACTCCGGCCATGCATCTTTCTAAAGAAGATGTAGCAAAAACATTCAACGAAAAATTTCAACTGCCGCTTAGCAGCACACCAAAAGAAATAACTGCATTTGTAAGAGCACGATTGAGAGAAAAATATCAAAAGGCCGATGTTGGAATTACCGGTGCGAATTTTTTAATAGCAGATACAGGATCAGTTGGTGTAACAGAGAATGAAGGAAATGCTATGATGTCCATTTCATTTCCACGTGTACACGTTGTTATTGCAGGAATTGAAAAAATTATTCCATCACTTACCGATTTAGATTTGTTCCTTCCACTCCTTGCCACACATGGAACCGGACAAAACATTACCGTTTATAATTCAATTTCAACCGGTCCGCGACAAGAAGGAGAAAAAGACGGACCGGATGAGATGTATGTAATTTTACTGGACAATGGCCGAACGAATTTATTAGCGCAGCAAGAGCAGCGACAAGCATTATCCTGTATTCGTTGCGGAGCTTGCCTGAACGGCTGTCCGATTTACAAAGGTGTTGGAGGACATGCATACGGATCTACTTATTCAGGGCCAATAGGCTCCGTGATTACGCCACATTTAAAAGGCATGGAGGAATTTAAACACCTGAGTTATGCCTCTTCACTTTGTGGGAAATGTACAGAAGTATGTCCGGTGAAAATTGAATTGCATAAATTATTACTGTACAATCGACGAGATGCAGTTGAATTAAGTGTAAATCCAAAAACAGAAAAGTTTATTTTTTACATCTGGAAAAAAGCGATGTTAAATCGCACCCTGATGAATACAGGCTCAGGAAAATTAAGAAATTTTATTCTTCGGAATTTTTTCAAATCCAAATGGGGAGAACACCGCGAGCTGCCACACATTGCAGATAAATCATTCAATCAACAATGGACTGCTCGCTTTGGAAAGTAATTAAATTACCAGATTTATTTTTTCAAATTAAAAAGACAAAAGTTTTCTTCGTTCATCAAGCAATTGCATGATAATTTTATAATCAGCAAGAGATACAGGTCGAATACTTAAAATATCATCTGTATTAACAACAACACTCAATCTTGAACACGCTTCTTTGTCATAGCGTTCAAATGCGTTTTTATAAGCTTGCAAATTTTCCTGAGCTATAAAATAGTATTGAACACAAGCTTCTTCCAAATTGTATTTTGAAATCAAATTTCCAGGTTCTTTCCTTCCGTCCCTAAAAGAAAACATGCTATATACATTAATGTAATCCTGAATTTCTAAATTCGTCATTTCTTTGTGTGTTTATAAAGGATCAAACTATCCCCGGATCGAAAAAAATTCAACAGAATTTGGCGAACAACGCTTTTACCGCTACGAATTCAAGGAAACAGAAAGCCAAAATTTCAATCAGCAATCGAAAAAAGGTTAAATTAAACCAAAAAAATCAGTTGGTAAAATGTGAAACGCTATGCATTAAAAATAAATAACCCCGCAGGCTGCGTCCCGCGGAGTATGAAAAAGGGTTAGAGAAAATGAACTAGTGTGAAAAGTCTTGTAAATATATACTTATTTATTTATGCCATGAAACACAATAAGTAGTAGTTTTTTACCTGATTTTTATCAAATTTTAAACAAAATCCATAGAAATGTACTTTTTTATCATATCTGCAAGATTTTTCGCATGAAATTTCAACATTACCTGACGGCGGTGCATGTTTATAGTATGTATACTCAAATGAAGTTTATCTGCAATTTGATTTGAAGAAAAACCATCAGCCACTAATTTCAAAACCTGGTGTTCGCGAGGAGTTAATTCCGGTTTTGGCGAATTACTATTTCCTGATTTTTCCTTTAATTGTTTGATATAATCCAGATCAACATACGTTTTACCATCGAACTGACGGATTGCATCATACATTGATTCTTCTTCTTTAAGTGTCGGGCGATACGATCCAAAAATCAAATGAACTTTTCCATTTTTTCTCAATTGAACATTCGATTCAACTTCCAATAAAACATATTCGTCTGTTCGAGCTCGAAGTCGAACAGCATGACGAAAAGAAACATGATCAATAATTTGTCCGATTGTATTTTTATCATTCAACCATTTTTTATATGCCATTAATAAGGAAGGAAGATCTTCAGGATGAACTAGAGAAAAATAAACCATCCACCCTCCGGAAATAAAGTGTTCCCTGTCCCAGCCTAAAATAGCTTTAACAGATTCACTGATGAAAGGAATTCGATATGCCATAACATCACCTGAAAACCAAATAGCGTCTTCTCTGAAATTTATTATTTTCAATAATACACTTTCTGCTAATTCTTTTGTTAATTGTATATGTTCAGCAGTTTGATTCTCCATGACGATTAATACATTTGTTAAATCGACATCCGGATATGACAAGACAAATGCATTCGCGGTTCGTGTCATCCTTTCTTTCTTCTTATTTTTAAAATTAACAGAAGTTGAAATTCGCTCATCCTTCCTTAGCTTTAACGCTTTAGAAAGAAAGTCTTCGTCGATAATATTTTTAACTGCTAACTTTCCTTTTATGTCTGCCAGAGAATAGCCGGAAGAACGTGAAAAGGCCAGGTTAACAAACAATATTTTTCCTTTATGATCTGTGATTAACACTTCGTCTTTCATGGTATTAAAAAATTCTGCCAATACGCTTATAAACCTATTCAGGTGTTTCATTTCATTTCTTTAAAAAAAGTTATTAAAAAAATTACTCCAATATTTTATATTCAAAACTTAAACGTACCATGTCTGCTGAATTTTTTGCATTCAACTTTTGCATCATTTTTTTTCGGTACGTATTAATTGTAGAAACAGACAATCCAAGAGTATCTGAAATTCTTTTTGTTGAAAAACCATTTCTGATAAATTGAAGAATTTGTTTTTCCCGGGACGATAATAAAATATCATTTACAATTTTAGAATCGTTCGACCATAACATTGCCAAACCGTCCGGAATGTTCATCAAATGATGTCCATTTGCTTTAGTATGATGATTTAATCTTTCCTGTGTTATGTCACGAATAAAGGTAACGGTTTGAATGATGTTGTGCTCGTTATCCTTTTCAAAAATAAACACTTGTGACTTCACCCAACGCCAGGAACCGTTATAATGTTTTTTCCTGTATTCAAAAACAATTGGTTGGTGATCGTATTGTCTGTCTTTTGTACTTCTCAATGCCAACTCACAGAGAAACTTTTTAGTCATTTCAACCGTGTCATCCGGATGCGTTAGTGAAGCAACGAATGCCCATCCACCGGAAATAAAGTCACTTGACTTCCA
>JAYSPU010000058.1:0-3582 GCA_043721935.1 Bacteroidota bacterium
AACATGAACATTGCACCACCTCTTTTTCAATTGGTAGCATCTTATCCATTCAGGCAACCGGAAAGAGTGTTCTTCAATCCGTACAATTCCGATGAAGTATGGATCAGTAGTTTTGGAAATGGAATGAGAGTAGGATCAATGTACACGATTGATGAAATTGTACAAACAAATTCTGCTGACCAATCTGTCCGTTGTTTCCCTAATCCATTCGTTGATCAACTGCGAATCAATGCAAACAAATCATATACAGTAACCGTTTACGATGCTATTGGAAATCTGGTGCAAAATTTTTCAATTCAGGCAGGTGAGAACAAAATTGAAACAAATGCCTGGAATTCCGGAACCTATTGGATTGTTTTTAGAAATGGAAAGGAGATTGTAAAAAAGCAAGTGTTGAAAATGAGGTAGTGTTATCTTGATTTTTGGTAATTGGTGAGAAAATTACCCTGATTCGTCGATTTATTTCTTACAACTAATTAAACCATTTTAATTAGTTTAGTCTCATCCATAATTTCCCAATTCTATGAACAGACGTGAGTTTCTTATGGATCCGGCAACAGACAGTCGGCCAAAAAATAACGTTGAAGTTAGTCGCACGCTTACAGGACTAACACCATATACAGGTACATGGACAACTTCAGAAGTGAAACATCTTTTGAGAAGAACCATGTTCAGTGCAAATAAACCGGACGTTGATCATTTTCTTTCTCTTGGAGTGACAGGAACAATTAATGAATTGCTAGCTTCTGTAAATCCACCGTCACCACCGTTATATACTTCCGCTTTATATGTTGATCCAAATGTGCCAATAGGTACAACATGGGTGAACGCACCTTTCGATAGTATTGCCAATACATATCGAAGAACTTCATATCGAAGTTGGTGGGTTGGATTGATGTTGAATCAAAGTCGTTCCATCACAGAAAAAATGGTTTTATTCTGGCATAATCATTTTTCTACTGAAGTGTCAACAATCGGTGATGTACGATATGCTTATCGTCATAATGTTTTATTGAGGCAATTTGCATTGGGAAATTTTAAAAATCTGACCAAAGCTATTTCAATTGATCCTTGCATGCTTAAATACCTGAATGGTTATTTGAACACGAATTCTGCACCTGATGAAAATTACGGAAGAGAATTGCAGGAGTTGTTCACAGTAGGTAAAGATGCAAATGGCCAAGCCTATTATACTGAAGATGATGTTCGCTATGCAGCGAAAATTTTGACAGGTTATCGGATTGATTCAGTCAATGTAGTTTCTTACTTTGATTCAACACGACATGATACGACTGATAAATATTTTTCAGCCTATTATAACAATACAATTATCTCCGGTCAAAGTGGAAGTGCAGGGCAAAATGAATTGGATGATTTATTGAATATGATTTTTGCTGCGCCTGATGTGGCTTTAAATATTTGCAGAAAGCTTTATCGGTTTTTTGTTTATTATGAAATAGATACTGCTGTTGAAGCGAATGTGATTCAGCCATTGGCACAAGTATTTCGATCAAATAATTATGATATTCTTCCCGTGCTCGATGCACTTTTCAGAAGCGAACATTTTTTTGATGTACTGAACAGAGGAGCATTGATAAAATCTCCTACTGATTTTTTAGTTTCTGCATGTCGCGATTTCAATGTTATATTTCCTGATGCAACTGTATATGTAGAACAATATGGTTTATGGAATAAAATATATTCTTCCGGAAGTTCATTGGGTCAGGCAGTTGGTGATCCGCCAAACGTAGCTGGCTGGCCGGCTTATTATTCGGCGCCGCAATACCATGAACTTTGGATCAATGCCAGTACATTGCCAACACGAAATGCTTTTACTGATCGCATGTCAGCAAACGGATATACATCCGGTTCTTTACGAATAAATTTTGATTTTGTGACGTACACCGAATCGTTAACAAATCCTTCTGACCCCAATTTATTGATTGCAGAAGTGATTGATCGCCATTATTGTTTTGATGTTTCACAAACGTTGAAAGATTTTTTGAAAGGATATTTATTATCAGGACAAGTCACAGATGCATATTGGACCATTGCTTGGAATGACTATGTAAATGCCCCGACGAATACATCGTATTACAACATTGTACAAACCCGTTTGAAAGGAATGTATCAGTATTTAATGGAATTGGCCGAGTATCAGCTTTCTTAATCAGAACTTATGAAAAGAAGATCATTTTTAAATCGTTTAGCACAGTCGGCAGTATTACCATCCTTAGTAAATGGTTTTAGTTTCAAAACATTCGGTTCTTCACCTTTGCTACAATCACTTGCAGCATCAACAGTGGAGGATCATGTATTGGTGCTCGTACAATTGAATGGAGGAAATGACGGATTGAACACGGTCATTCCGTTGGATCAATATTCAGCCTTGTCAACTTCACGGTCGAATATTCTTATACCATCATCTCAGGTTCTTTCGTTGAACGGATTGAATGCAACCGGTTTGCATCCTTCCATGACAGGAATGCAACAGATGTATAACAATGGTTTGTTGAACATCATTCAAGGAGTCAGTTATCCTTCTCCAAACTTTTCACATTTCAGAGCAACGGACATTTGGCTCACCGCTTCTGATGCAAGTCAGACACTCGATAGCGGATGGACAGGACGCTACTTAAATTATGAATATCCAAATTATCCAACAGGATATCCGAATGCTACGATGCCTGATCCACTCGCCTTGCAAATCGGTAATAGTGTTTCTCTCGCATTACAGGGATCATCCATTAATATGGGAATGACCATTAGTGATCCGACAAATTTTTACAATCTGATCAATGGAATACAAGATCCTGCACCGTCCAATTATTTTGGAAGAGAATTAACTTTCATCCGGACAGTATCTCAGCAATCAACGGCTTATGCATCGGTGATAACAAGTGCTGCAAATGCTATTACGCAACAGTCTCCGGCGTATCCTTCATCCGGTGTAAATTATTTAGCAGATCAATTAAAAATAGTTGCCCGATTAATTGCCGGCGGATTAAAAACAAAAATATATCTCGTTTCACTTGGCGGATTTGATACACATAGTTTGCAAACGGATACAATTAATCCGGCTACAGGAACACATGCTGATTTATTGAACAAGGTTTCTGAAGCGATAGCAGCTTTTACAACAGACTTATCATTTCTAGGAATTCAGGATAGAGTAGTTGGAATGACCTTTTCAGAATTTGGAAGAAGAATAAAATCCAATGGAAGTTTAGGAACAGATCATGGTTCAGCTGCACCGATGTTTGTATTCGGATCGCAAGTAACACCCGGAATGTTAGGTAGCAATCCAATCATTCCTGCAAATGCTTCTGTAAATGACAATGTTGCCATGCAGTATGATTTCAGATCTGTGTATGCAAGTTTGTTGAGTCAGTGGTTATGTGTTCCGAATTCGGACTTGAATCAGATCATGTTGCAAAATTTCCAGCAATTGCCAATTGTAAGTGCAAATGCCTGTACAGTTGGGATTGATGAATTGAATCATGCAGCAGGGTTAAATCTGATTTCAAATTATCCAAATCCATTTACGTCTCGTACAAGAGTGAAGTTTACATCGAATGGCGG
>JAYSPU010000059.1:0-13398 GCA_043721935.1 Bacteroidota bacterium
GAAATTTATGTTTGTATAAAAGTTTCCGAAAGAAGAACAATTCCACCCTACTCTGGAAAAGTAGTTTAATTCTTTATCCCGGTGATTGCAGGGAGAGCATCCTGATCCTTCGAAGTAATGCTCAATGGGTTCTCGCATTCCTTCATAATAAGTGAAGATGTCTACAGATGGTTCAAATGTTACAAAATCACAAGTGTCAGCGGGATATCCATCCATTATAAAATAGTTCATTGTCAAAATGGAATGATTGCAAATAGTTGTATAGTATAAATCATAGTATTCAAGTTGTCCCGGCGTCAACACTCTTCCGGGGTATGCATTAATAACAGGATTGTTAAGATTTGTAATTGTATCGTTGTCGATAAAAATTGTGTCTTCATTCGCCGAATAGGATACACTACCAATGATATAGTTGTTATACGATACAGAAGGAATCTGGCAACTAAAACAAAGGACATGTTTAAATTGGATAGTGTCTCCACTCAGACAATTATAAAGTTCTCTATTGGTAAAAATTCCTACAGGTAATGCAGTATATGATTTTTGTACAGGAAATAAACTCAAATGAGGACAAAGCATTATTCCATTTAGCTTCGATAATTTAATAATTGAATCTCCGTATGTAAAAAAGCCCGGGACCGGCTGGCCAATGCTGTCTATGTAACTTAAGGAAATTATTTTGACAGAATCTACTGTGCCTTTCCAAGTTTGCGTATCTGTTGTGAGTGTAGTTGCAATTACTCTTGCTCCATTATTAAAATGAAAAAAATCCCATTGATTACCGGGAACCGATTGTGTTTTAAGTGTGATGGAATCATTTTCAAATGTGAAAAAAAAGGTAGTGCCATCAGGTTGCACAATCATTTTATGTCCGAAAAAAGTTGGGAAATTTTTTTGATAACAACCGTTGTCATTTTGAAACTGCCCAAAATTGTAATAGGTTGTGTCTAAACCGGAAACACTGACAGAATCAAACCATAATCCTTTCAGGTTTTCAGTAAAGGAACCGAATGAAGTTTCATGATAAAATCGCAAAGAGTCAGGCGGTTTTACTTTATAGTCCTGAGCAGAAGCATTCAGGTTTAAGGATAAATAAAAAAGGATAAAAGGATATAAATATTTCATGATCAAATATAGAAATACTTTTCTACGAAATCGTATTTCTAAACGTCCTATAACATCGAGTATAACTTCGTTTGCAAAGAACCAATTCCATTTCAAGCGGATTTATCCGAGCAGTTTACCTTATTATAAAATCTGGTTTTTTCAACACTGAAATAAAAACGAAAAACTCAGAACGGATTCTTTAAAAATCATTTATAAAAACTCCGATAAAAATCCTGGTAGTCGTCTGTCTTTTTTTGTTTTAATAATTCGCTGACATTATTAACGGAGATGGCATACAATTGATACGCATCCGCTGCCTGATTTCCGAAAACTTCATCGCTGTCATACAATGCATTTGCATAAGATAATGCATCGGCCTTGTTTGTAAACGAGCGAAGGAAAATAATTTTTAAGCGGTGATCAAAAAGCAAGTCCTGCATGGTGATGTTTTTCTGTCCGTAATACTTGGTGTTAAAATCGGAAAGACGTGCTTTAATTTTATTCGGATCAATCGGTCCGCCAATGTTTTGAAAAATCAATATCACATTGTGAATTGTGTCAGGTAAGTAAACATACAATCGGCCGGGATCTGTTTTTACAATGGAAGAATCTGTTCCCGGTTTCTGAGGCTGTGGTGTTTGCACAACAGGTGCAGGAGTAACTCCTGAACGTGAATGAATAAAATCCAATATATCCTGCGCCTGATCTTTTACTCCATCAGTTCCATGATTCCGGATGATGTCATTTAACGATGCTTCAAACACAGGCAAAGGTTGTGTTTTACCAATAGACAATGTTTTTAGCATGTCAAACTTGGGCGTCAGTAAATTCTGTGGGAATTGTGCATCTGCCTCCGCTTTACGACTGATTACTGAACTATATTCTCCGTTGAGATATTTGCGATACGTTTCTTCGTAAAATAATTCCAGCACCGATTTACGATTGGCTTTTTCTGTTGCATAATTCGGATTACGAATGATCTCAGCGTACTCTGTATCTCCGTACTGATTGAGAATTATATTCTTGTAGTATTCTGATCTTTCAGTATTACCAAGTACAGCATACGTTCTATACATCTGATAATAAGATTGCAACTTGAATTTGTTTTCCGGAAAGCGTCGCATCAGTTCTTCCAGCATACCGACAGCCGCTTTTAAATCGTTCAGTTGTTCTTTGTAAATCAATCCGGCATTATAAAAAGCGTCAATAATTTTTCCATTCGACTTCGTTAACGCTTCAGGCGTTGATGGAATACTTTTTACCATGTCCTCACGACGCTTGTCCATGGCTGCTTTCGGATCTGCTTTTGCTACAGAATCTTTTTGATCTGTTACTACTTCCTCGTCGTCCTGTGTTACAGACTGAGTAGATTGCTTTGAACTTCTTCTCCAATTGTCTTCTAGTTTTCTTTCACCGAATTTTTTCTGAAACTCATTAAAGCCAAAACTAATTGCCTGCGGATTATAGAAATACCAGTTCGATCCGCCGCCAGTATTAAAGGTATTTGCCTGCTGTGTATTCAGGGGATCAAAAATCTGATTGCTTTGTTTTAACTCTGCTTCTTCTCGTTTTTGTTCTGCTTCTTTTTCAAAAATACTATTGATGGCATTTTGCTGGTCTGCTAAAGAAAGTTTTGCCAGCACCTGCAGACTGTCTTCGTTCTCAATCGTACGTAAATATTTAATCAGCTTGGTTAAACTGTTTCGTTTGGTCAGGATCTCTGTATAATCGGGATAGTCAGTCGACAGATTTGTAATCGTACTATCGTAATAAGCCTGCGCTTTTCTGTACTCCGGTTTTTCATACGCTATCTTTCCCAATTCCAGATAACTTAATGCTTTTTGATTGGCATTGTTCACACTGCTTCTTACTGACAAATTCAAATACTCAACACGTTGTTCTTCATTGCCATCATTTTTTGCCAGTCCGGCTAAGGCAAAATAAATCTGATCAAGATAATCTTTGTTCTTCGGATCTTTCTGCATTTTCATCAGCTCTCTTCGAACCGTTCCGCCTTTATCCGATTTTGAATCGGCGCAGCGAGCTCTGTTCAAGCGTGCATTGAAGGCCATTTCATACTTCGGATTCATCTTAATGACCTTCGAATATATTTTGTAGGCTTGATTAATTTCTCCACGTTGCTGATGAAGTTGAGCGAGAATAAATAAGTAACGGATTCTCTTTTCTCTTTCCGGAGTTAATTCAGCAGCCCGCTCCAAATGCTTGATTGCCTTCTCGTAGTTTTTTACCTGTAAATAAAAATCAGCATTGACAGCTTCTAGTTCCCAGCGATTTTTTTTCGGGAAATCATTTTGATTGCGGAGGTAGTCGAGTTTGGATTCTACATCATTTAATTGCGTCAGCTCCAACAATGTTTTTGCAATCCACATAGAAGCCAGATGCCGACCAGGATCTTTTTTATAAGTGTTTTCAATGTACTTAAACGTCTCCATTGCATCGAAGTAATCGTGCTTGAAAAACTGACATTGTCCGTACACCAGCCAGTTGTCATCAATCCATTTTTCAGAGCCCGGCTTTTCATTTCCACGCTTATCTATGATGGTATGTCGTTGGATCACAGTGGTTGTACGCTTCATTGCATCTTCGAGCAACGGATATACTGCTTTTGCTTTTGTTGCATCGGCATATTGAAAAACGCGCAACGGGCGATCGTATGCATCTGTATGGCTGATTGCCAGATTGTCCTCCGCTTCGCGAAGTTTCACCCTAGCATTGTAATAACCGTTATAATGAGCCGATAAATTATGAAAAGTCCGGTTCACATAGGTATCCTTAGTATTGGAACAAGACATCGTGACCATTAAAAATGGCAAAAACAATATCAGTCCGACTTTGGCGGATTGGTGTGTAAATCGTCCCGGAATCATTGAAAAAACAATAACTGCAAATCTGCGAAAATATTTTGGAATAAGATAATAGTTGTCAGTTAGGCAGTTGTCAGTTGGTCAGTTGGCCGGTCGTTGATTTTAAGGTATATAGGGGATCTTATAATCAGTAACTCGTTTAGAAATTTGTATTTAAATCTGACATCTTTTGCCATTCGTCGCTTTTAACTTGTGCTTGTAATTTGTTATTTTTAAAAAGCAATATACTTCTGCGGATTCACAGCTGTGCCGTTTAGCCACAACTCAAAGTGCAGGTGCGGACCTTGACTGAATTCTCCAGTATTACCGATGATGGCAATGACTTCTCCGGCTTTTACGAAATCTCCCGCTTTCTTCAATAAGGCTGAGTTGTGCTTATACAATGAAAACAGATTATTGGAATGTTGGATGCCGATAACATAGCCGGTCTCCGATGTGAAATTAGCCAGCACAACCGTTCCGTCTAAAGCGGCTTTTATCGGTTCGTTAGCTCCGGCCACAATATCAATTCCATAGTGTTTCTGAACCGGATCAAATCGTGACGTAAGGGTTCCTTTTAATGGAGGGAAAAAAACAAAACTTTTTATGCTGTTTTCCATTGCTGAATATCCTTCTCTTATCGAGAAACGGTCCTGTGATTCAATCATTTTTCTCAATGCAGCATCTTGAGGTGACTTGTTTAATTTGTGAATTGTGTCAATACCGGTTACGCTTTTTTCTTTTACTTGTTTAATGTCTGAATCACCGGCTTCCATATTGCCGCTGATTACATTCCTGATGTTTTGAAAATATTGATCCTTCTCTTTCAAAGCCTGTTCCATTGAATCCGCTTTCAGCACAAGATTATATACCCGGCGTTTTGTGTTCAGGTCGGCATACCCGGGAATATATTCTCTGAGTCCCGTAAATGCAATGATAAAAGTGGTTATCGTAATAAGTAAAATAATGGCCAGACCTACTGTTACAAAGACAGTCAATGGCCGAAGATTCCACGCAGCCGTTTCTTCCAATGTATCATCGTTCATGATGACCATTCGGTATCTGCTTTTTAGTTGCGCTAATAATTTCTTCGTTTCCTTTTTTGCCATTGAAAGCAAACTTAGGAATAAAAGTTGTCAGTTGGGCAGTTGTCAGTTGGGCAGTTGGTCAGTTATCAGTTGGTTAGTTGAAATATTTTTTATCTTAATACCAAATACTTAATATCTGGTAATTAGTATTAAGTATTAATTATTAAGACATCTGTCTAAAGAATCGGACTTTTGACACATCCAACGAAAACAACTATCTTTCGGATTGTAAATTCCGATGCGCATTTTATCTCTCTTAAGTAAACCATTGGCTGTATATACAGCCAGGCAGAATCGCTTCATGGCGAAGTATGCTGTTAAAATGCAGCAGCGTGTTTTCCAGCAAATAATTGAAGGCGGAAAAGGAACTGCTTTCGGAAAAGATCACTGGCTTTCTTCTGTAAAAAATTATGAGGCTTTTCGTCAACAGGTACCAATCAGTGATTACGAAGGATTGAAACCATACATCGAACGGATTAAGCTGGGCGAAGAAAATGTTTTATGGCCGGGGCGCCCGCTTTATTTATCCAAAACTTCAGGAACAACTTCAGGAGTAAAATACATTCCAATTACCCGTGCATCAATGCCGAATCATATTAATTCGACTCGCGATGCACTACTCAATTATATTTACGAAACCGGAAAGTCACAATTTCTCGATGGTAAAATGATTTTTATTTCCGGGAGTCCGGCACTGGAAACCATTAATGAAATTCCTACCGGTCGGCTTTCGGGAATTGTCAACCATCACGTACCATCGTATCTGAGAAGAAATCAATTGCCTACTTATAGCACCAATTGTATAGAAGACTGGGAAGAAAAAGTAGAAGCAATTGCCCGTGAAACCATAGATGAAAACATGACCTTCATTAGCGGTATTCCACCGTGGGTTCAAATGTATTTTGATACGCTTATTGAAAAAACGGGAAAGAAAATAAAAGACCTTTTTCCAAATTTTAACTTGTTCGTTTATGGCGGAGTAAACTTTGAACCGTATCGCCACAAGCTTGAACAAAGTATTGGAAAAAAACCGGACAGCATTGAATTGTATCCCGCAAGCGAAGGGTTCATCGCCTATCAGGACAGACAAAACGATTCTTCGTTATTGCTCATGGTCAATAGCGGTATTTTTTATGAGTTCATTCCGGCAAGTGAATATTTTAATTCGAAACCTCATCGTGTTTCATTGAAAGATATAGAACTCGGTGTAAACTATGTCATCATATTAAATACCAATGCAGGATTGTATGGATACAATTTAGGTGATACGATTAAATTTGTTTCGAAAGATCCATACAGAATCATTGTCACCGGTCGAATCAAACATTTTATCTCCGCATTTGGTGAACACGTCATCAGCGAAGAAGTTGAAAAAGCATTGATGTTTGCAGCTCAGGCACAACATGCTGAAGTTGTAGAATTCACTGTTGCTCCGCAGGTAAATCCGTCGGAAGGACTTCCCTATCATGAATGGTTCATCGAATTTCATAAAATGCCGGATGATCTTGAACGATTCCGTCTTGCTATTGATGAGCGTTTGCAGGAACAAAACATTTATTATAAAGATCTCATAGCAGGAAATGTTTTACAACCGTTGAAAATCCGCCTGCTGCAAAAAGATGCTTTTATTCAGTATATGAGAAGTCTGGGGAAACTAGGCGGACAAAACAAAGTACTCCGTCTCTCCAACGACAGGAAAGTCGTGAATGAGTTGGAGAAATTTATCGATTCCAAGTTCTAGATACAGCATTCAAAAATATTATTGATTTTTATAATGATTTTCGGACTCTTTACGGTTTTTGTTGCAAATTTTAGTGAAAGACATGCATTCTGTTAAAATTTCACCACCTTTTATCCGTTTTGTCGTATAATTGCCAAGGTTTTGAGATCGTATACCAAAAGTTTATACCTCTCACTCCCGTTTTAGACTATATTAGACGTCGTTACTATTTATAATCATTGTGATTGCACTAGCAGAAAAGACAAACATTTCATTTTACAGCCTCGATTTCCGAAAAGCGAGTGCTTGGATAGATCCGTCTGTAGAAAATAGTCCTTCACGCAAAGGAAATTTTTTTGATAGAATGATTGAATTCTTTTCTCTTTCTCATTTATTAAAAAAAATTAAAGAAAATAATGAAGAGATCTTTACGAATCTGCAAAATATAAATCAGGCACCCGTTACTCCTAAAAACATTCAAGCTTTTAGAAAAATTCATTCTCAACTGTTTAAACTGATAGACCAGATCGAATTCATCAGAACCATTAATGAAGCATTATTTTCTGATCAAAAGCATATTGAATTAGTTATAGAATTGAAACGCGGAGTGAATCTCTTGATTGATTATGAATTAAAAATACGTCTTCGGTTCTTTCCTGAAAAAAACAAAGTTGTTCTAACATATGATGAATTAAAAGAACTTCGAGAGACCATGAAAGGTTGGGAACCGGCTGATGAACAGTCTGAAATTTACAATTGATTTTATCCTTTTATATTGAATGTGCAATTACTCTATCGGAGATGTTATTTGGGTATTAGTACCGTTTGCCGATGGATCCGGAATCAAAACAAGACCTGCAATTATAATTGATATCAGAGATTCTCCCTGTAAATATTTTGTTGTTGAATGCTCATCATTCAAAGAGAAACACCGGTCGATACCTGGAATAAGAATTTCAACGACTGATCCCAGATTCACCGAATGCGGTTTCGATGAAGAAACATTTATTACACAAAATAAATGTTGGCTAAAAGAAACAATGCTTAAACCGCATCCGACAAGAGGAGCAAATCCTATAGGAAAATGTTCTTTTGTGGATGAGGTTTTACGAATGTTAAAGTAGATATAAATTGTACCAGGCACTGAATGTCATTTCGGGTTCCAATTTCACTCGGCAGTGCTTGTCAAAATCTCTTAGAATCGTTTATTAATATGCATTCAATGGTGGCACTTCACCATACTTTTCAAAATACTGCATTAAATATTGTTTCTCCAATTCAGAAGGATTGTGAGCAAACTCAAGTTCTACATATAAAATATCATCTGGGAACTTTTGTGCAATTGACGGGGTAGATTTATATCTTCTTCCGCAAATGTGGCCACTGCCTTTGTAAGTTGATAAAATGGATTTTTTCAACTGGATGACTCGATCTATAAAAGATTCCGCCTTCCCAATATACAATACTCCATTTTGATCAACATTCAAAAAGCGACCAATCATCACCGGAACATTTTTCTTAATCGCAATGAGTTTATACACTCCTCCTTTAGCCTGAAAGTTAGAATTAATTTTATCCCACAACTCAGGATCTGAAAGTTGATAGATGTGCATATTATTCAGAAATAAAAAACTCTGTTACTACACCATTCACATATGTAACCTTAACTCTATACTGTGTTTTCCCTTTGGCATCTTGATAAGAATTATAATACAAAATTTCCTTAACAAACTTTTCTTTATGCAATTCTCCATCTGATTTTGCCGGAACTCCGCAGACGGATGTTACCATTTCCTTAGTCATGCCTATGGCGATCTTCTTTTCATTGATGAAGCCACCAAACTCAGGACCAAACTTCTGAAGATTGTACTGCTTACGGTTTTTTTTCAGCCAGGATTTAAAAATTGCGTACCCAATAATTATTGTGACAATGAGAAAACCTGTGTTCATTTAATTAAACTGATTAATCGTTAGGTAATGGAATATTGTAAGAATAATTTATCTGGTGTTCAGGAAATTTTTATCGATGGGTTAAAACTCCGTCAAATTATCCAACTATTAATTATAGAGCCCCATCGTGACTCTATAAGGTACATTGGATTTGGAGTCCGGATACTTGTAAAATGCTTTTTGATTCTTAAACTTAGACTTGTCGCCTCGAAAATGCCTTATATCCATTTCCACAACTTGTGAAATGTAAAAAGAATTATCATAGTAAACTCTGTCTTTAAACTCTTCTGAAGTCGAAAAGCACAGATAGTTTCTAAATTTTAATGGCGTATTAAACTCGTTCATGTTTTCTGTAAATACCGTCGTCTTTTTTTTAGGTTTATCATTCCTGTTTTCAACGGATTTCTGAGTACTCTTTTCATGCAAGTAATATTCAGCAGGAAGAATTAAGAAAGTGAATTTATCTATTTGGGACTTAGGCGGAATGAATGTAATTCGCTCCGGCTTCGATGTCGTAGAAGCTGTTGAAGAAACCTGCAAGCCTTGCAAGGTGAATTTCTTATCAATAAAGTGATAAGAATTTGAGGTTGTTGACTCGTTTGTTTTTGATTCATCTGACCAATAATTCAATTTCATATTATTGGCTATATAGCTTGAGTTTTTCCAGTCAATAAACAACGGTTGATCAAGCTTATTAAATATGCTAAATGCTAAGACTCCATCTTTCCACCAAAAACTGTATTGGATCGAAACCGTATCGTTTTCAAAAATCCATTGGTCTGGGTTGTTCTTAAACTTTGAAGTTGATGATGCTGTTTGGAATACTTGTATATATTCCTTGCAACTGACTAATGTTAAAGTAAAATAAATTCCTAAAACTATTGCTTTTGTTTTCATTTATTTAGTTTCGATTATATTAATTTCTTCTTCGGTTAATTCGTATAACTTATAAACTAACTTATCCAATTGATTTTCGAAATCAATAGAGTTACAATTTGAAGACTTTAATTCTATAATTCTTTTAGACAAATCGCTAATTTCTTTATCTGTGTCTGTTTTGGGAACTGGTAGCTTCTTAAACTCTTCTAGCCTGATCTTAGGAAACAAATCATCAAATTCATTTTTCTCAAATTTAAATAACCATACAAGAAGTTTTGAGCAAAGTATACCTAAAACAAAATGAATATCAATAGAGCCATTTAATGGCAACGCTATATAAAGACTTCTATCAATAATAAAATCTTCTTCAATTACTGCACAAACAAATCTCTCCCCAATTATTTCTCTAAAAATTATCCTTGGTCCAATAAAATATCTTTTTTCTCTTGGAGCTGCAAGCCAATTACCATAGCTTATCCAATGTCTTTTATCCCAAATATAATTAAAGGATGAAACATGTCTCCCTTTCAACTCCGGAACAAATGTTTCATTCTTTTTAGAGTTAGAATGATAAGCCCTTGAACTAATAATTTCTTGACTTTGCCCTCTGTATTTATCATACGGATTAACACCTCTAGTGATGTCAAATTTATCTTGAAGATGAATACTTTTACTTCTAATTTTCCTTATTATTTGAGCAGTAAATGAATTAGTTTCGACATCAAAAATGTAGTTTTCATTTGAAAAAAATCTATTTTGATCAATTTTATTTTTCACTTTCAAATTATATCCTGAATCAAATTCAAAGATTTCAATGTTATTGTTTTTAATATATGTCTTATTTGCAATAAAAATTAAAGTATCAACTTGAGCTTCATCAAAAACCTTAGCTATATTTGGATTTATTGAAATCACTCTAAAATTATCCAGAACAAACTTTCTTGTCTTTGACATTTTTAAATTTTTCAACCATGAATTTGGAGTAATAAGCGAAGTTGTGCCGTTTGCTTTTAACAAAAATGTTGTTAATTCAATAAAGCATGTATACAATTCTAATTGGTACTCTGAAGTTATATAATTCTTAGAAAGATACCATTGAAGATCTTTAAATGAAGATCCTGTCATATAAGGCGGATTCCCAATCACCACATCAAACCCCACAAATTCTCCTTCATCATTCAGCACCTCAGGAAATTCGAATCGCCATTCAAAGGCATTTTCATAAATTTTATTGGCTTTGATCTCTTCAATTTCTGCTTCGAGTTTTCGTACTTCTTCCGATAATTTAGAAACTTTTTTATTCCACTCGGCTATTTCTTTTTTGCTTTGTTCAAAGAGCGTGGTTTGTTGCGTGAGATTAAATAAGTCGCCTTTTAGCTTGTTGAGTTTTTTTAGCTTCGGATCGTTAGCGGAAATTTCACTTCGGAAGTCGGATTTGATTGTGGTAATCAGCCGTTCCATTTCGCGCTTCTGCTCCTTCGTCTGAGCGTTTCGATACGTGTCAACGGCAATGCGGTAACTGTCGATCGTCCATTTACTTTTTTTCAAAGCTTCACCGAGGTCGGCATCAATTGCAAAACGGCTGACAAGTGAGTTCCCGCACTTGATATTGATGTCAATGTTTGGAAGCGTTTCTAATTCTTCAGGATTTTTATAATAAGAGTTCTTCAGCAATTCAATCCATAAACGAAGCCGGCAGATCTTTACGCTGTTCTGATTAATGTCAACACCAAACAGGCAATTCTCAATAATGGTTTGCTTTTCGTGAAACATCGTTTCCTGCATTCGCTGACTTTCGGGATTCTTCGGATTATATTCGAAAAGATCTCCTTCTGCATCCGTGATGATCAGTTCATCATTCACCACTTCAACCTGATACTCTTTCAACCTTTTTCCTTCTCTGTCCTGAAGAATCTTTAAATCGTTTTTTACGGCAATCATTTCATTCAGCGCAGAAACCAGAAAGTGTCCGGAACCAACAGCAGGATCGCAGATCTTGATTTTATTTACGATGCGATTTGCTTCCGCTCTTCCTACTTTGCTTGTAAAATCCACCTTTTCATATAGCTCGTCAATGGTACTGCACATCCAGTTATTTTCTTCATTGAATTTCTGCACCACAGCTTTGCGTATCGTTTCACGGCACATATACATCGTGATGAATCCGGGTGTGAAGAAAGAACCGTCTTTGTAACCATTGATCTTTTCGAAGATCAATCCCAGTACAGAAGCATTGATAAGTGTTTTATTGTCCTCCTGAATTTCTTCCGATCCTTCACTGCTGAAATCGTAAGCATCCAGAAAGGCGAAAAGATATTCGAGCGTGTTCATGTTCCCGATTCGCTTTTTCGCAGTATTGTCTTTTAATACGGTTGAAGACAAAACAGGAATCGTTTTATCATCAGGAAGATTGCTGATGAATAAAGTTTGTTGTTCGAGTTCTGTTGGCTCAAAGAGAGAACTGTTCAAGTAAGGGACTTTTTCAAACCGCTTTTTTACATCATCATTTCGTTCCGAGTGTTTACGCGCTAACACCTGAAAGAAAAGACTGTTCAAGTCATCGAAGCTTTTAATCTTCTCCGAATTCAGAAATGAAAATGATTTGTCTCCATGCTGATATGAGATCAGTTGAGCTTCAAGTAATTTAAGAAATAAGATTCGATTGATCCATGTAATGCTTAGTTCAAGTGCTACATTAAATAATCTTTCCTGCTGATCAGCGCCAAATTGTGATGGCTTATCGAGTCGGCTGATCTTATCCAGCGAATCGAGCTGAATTATGGCATCTTCCAGAAGACTTCCATTATTCCTATCTCCTTCTTTATTCCGTCCGATGAGCTTTTTACTTCCTTCTTTAATCTCACTCAGACCAATAATGTGAAGCAATTCTGTATAAAAGCGTTTATCAAGGCTGTTGCTATCATTGGCAAAAGGCAACTTCAATAAATGTTCCGGTGACAAAAGTTTGTAAAGCGAAATGAGTTTGTTGTCGTCTGCTTTATTATTATTTCGTAACGGTTTCTGATAATCGTTCAGATTAAAATACGTGAATACAATTTCCTGATCAAGCGAAGCAATGAACGGTTCCGCAATTTGTTTGTAGAAAAAATCAGTCGTTATTCCGGCTAATCTTCCTTCTTCAAAATCCTGAAACTGCTTGATGAGATTTTTATTCTGCGCGAAAAGTTTCTCAAATACAGTTGCATCAAAAACAAACCATTCCTGAATATTTGTCGCGATAAGATGTTTGACTTCGAGGTTTTTTACGGTGATTCTTTCCCTTAAATAGTAAAGAATCAGTTCATGGAAAGCCTTTACATTCAGCTTTTCCTTGGTTAACATTTCACTTTTATTCCCAATCTTTTTTGCTTCTACAATAACACCAACAGAGTAAGACGCTGAATTTCCATTGTGAATGACCAGATCATTTCGACCTTTTGTATTGATGTAATGAGCGGGATCATAATAAGTCTTCTTCAGAAAATCCGATACCAGATTTTTATGAAATTCTTCTGATTCATTATCATTCATCCGATCCAGAAGCTGAATCAGATTCATTTTGAACGATTCGATCGAAGTTCGATTCGGTTTTACTTTAAGAAAGGCCTTGTTAAGTGACTGCCTTGGTTGAAATGAAGTGAGATTCATAAGCAAAGATGCCCGAAGATAGGAATTTTGGTTTTCGGATAGGCAGTTATCCGCTTTATAAAAAAATATTTACAACCCTTTTTTGTTACTTTTACCCCTACGTTTCAATGATTGAACGAATTTAAAAGAATCGCTACGTTGA
>JAYSPU010000060.1:0-5591 GCA_043721935.1 Bacteroidota bacterium
CCAATAAAATCTAGATCAGCAGTCAACATAGAATGAATGGCATGACCACCTTCGTGAACCATTGTGATTACATCTTTCAACGAACCGCTTGCATTCATAAAAATAAATGGAACACCGCTTTCATACAAAGGATAATTATAACCACCGGGTGCTTTTCCAATTCGCGAATCTAAATCAACGTACTTTTTATCTTTTAATGTCTGAAGTACTTTTCCGAAGAATGGATCGATGTCAGCAAAACACAGAATCGATTGATCCAGCATTTCAGATCCCTTTTCAAACGGTCGCATATCCGGTCTGCCGAGTGGATCAACTTGTATATCCCAAGGCTTCAATGAGTCGAGACCCATTTCTTTCTTGCGACTCATAGCTAATTCATTCAACACAGGAACTACGCTCTTTTCGACGGAAGTATGAAATTCTATGCAATCTTCAGGAGTATAATCGAAACGATCAAGCTCTACGAATTTATAATCGCGGTAGTTTTTGAATCCTGCATTTTGTGCAACTGTTGTACGGATTTTCACCAACACGTTGAACAACTCATCCAACTTCAATCTGTCCTGTAAACGACGGGAAGAAATTAAATGGTAAACTTCTTTCCGTTTTTCACGATTCGGATCTTTTAGAATATTAGAAGCTTGTTGCAGTGTCAATGTTTTACCATTCACTTCAACTGTCATTGCTCCTGCAATCGATCCGTATTGTTGTTCTTTCACTGACTGTTCGGCGTTCAGCGGAATATTTTCTTCTCTGAATATACGAATTGAGTTCTCTACTTGCTTTACATAGATTGAAAACCGAGAATCCAACTTATCCAACGAAGCACTATCCATCATTTTTTTATTTAGTAAATCAACATAAGGTTCAACCTTCGGATTGATTTCTTCAATGAAAAAAGTATAGGCATCGCTCAAATGCTTGTTTTGCGTATCACAGGTCATCCGGATATACAGCCAACCCAAATGTTCAGAGATGGCTGATTCAAGTTCGCTTAAATCAGTCAGCCATTTTTTCAGTCCATCAAAAGTTGAAATGTCACGCTGTTGAAGGTTGGCATATAAAGGCTCAATATCAGCCCAAGTATTAAAGGATATGTTTGCCGGTAAAAAATTATTTTTTTTTCCGGAAGTGATTTCAGTAACTTCCATCGATTAAACTTTTTTACGTGTACGAGCAGTTGCTCTTTTTACTGATTCTGTTTTTGGACCGTGCGCTTCGTGAAGTTTCGGCGCATGTTTATCTGAATCTGCATGCAATGCAGAAACATCAACACCATCTGTTGCTTCTTCTTCTTTACTGAAATCAATTTTATCCTGAAGTAACTGGTACCAGTTCAGCATTTTTTTTATGTCTGAATTGTATACACGTTCCTGATCAACGTTCGGAAGTACAGAGATAAAAAAGTCGCGCATTTTATTCTGGTCACCTTTCAAATCGACTGTGAGTGCACCGCCGGTTTTATCTTTTATCTTTTGAAAAACTACGCGTAATGGTACTTCTTCTTCAGTTGTATAAACTGCAATATCCACCAAGGTCATGATACGTTGAGTTGAATTCACCATGGATCGTTTTCCATCTGTCAGCGATTCAACAATAAATCCGCTCTTATTATTGGCCACCACCTTGTATAAGCCATTCATTCCAGGCACAGACAAAATTTCTTTGAGTTGCATAAAATCGATTTTTTAAATTTAATGAATGGTAAAGTTACAGGAATTCTCCAAAGTATGAAAACATCGAAATTGATTCGCTTCAAATATCATGAGTTGAACTATTTAGAGGCTGTCTCAAACGCTTAAGATTGAACTGAAAAAAAATCATGTCCATTTTTAAGCATATTTCGCCCCGGGGATGAAAGTAGCTTGGTTAGAGAATCAAAATATTTTTCCCGGATAAGAACCATCTAAATAAAGACTATTTCAAAAGCTTAAGATTGAACTGAATTAATTCAGGTTGTTTAGTAAGCATAATTCGCCCCGGGGCTGAATATAACCAGATTCGATTATCAAAATTATTTCTCCCAATCACGAAATTTCTATCTCCCAAACATGTCTCAGATCTATTGCTGAGAGGCTTTTTCCATGCAATTTATCCCCTGGTTTTTCCCCTTTGCATGAACCCCTATTCAGGGCAATTCTTTTAAATGATCAAATAACCCAATTTTGAAAAAATAATACAATCACCTATATGATAGATAATTAAAGATGGATTTTATCATAAACAAAAGCATTACCGGTTTATAAGTCGACCTATAAAGATTGATCAAATTTTCACCTCGACTTACTTCCTTTTCATTTCCTTTTCAGCTTAATTTAATTGTTCAAACCCGGGAACTTATTCTGATAAATTTATTTAATATTTTAACCACATAACAATTTTAAAATTGTTTATGGAAAAAGCTTTCAGAGTGTTCAAAAAAGAAAGAGGCTGTCAAAATGTACTTCTGAGACAGCCTCTTTTTAGAATTTAAATAATTTATTATCGCACAATGTGCAATGGTAATGATTTCTGATAATTGCCTGAAGTCATGCGAATCAGGTAATTACCCGAAGCTAATGCACTGATATCGGATGTCAATGAATAAGTTCCGGATAAAAGAGATTCATTCACAAGGGTTTGTACCAATTCACCTTTTAAGTTGAACACAGAAATGACAGTTGAACTATTTGCTGAAACCGTGAAGCTGACAGTAATTCCAGACTGTGCCGGATTCGGATAGACTGATTTTAATCCTGTCGGTCCTGCCTGGATTAATTGAAGTAATCCTGTCGGAAGATTGTCATAACGGATTTGTGCGGCATCAGCACTTTCTTGCAACATCAGTAAATTTTCTCCTGCAATTAATGCAAAAGCAACCTCAACTGAATCACCTGGAGCTAAATTGATTCCACCTGTTGAAACAACATGAATGCAATCATTACCTGCTGTTGTTCCGAGTCCTGCGTCATTACGAGATGTTGATAGTGCTGTATATTTCTGAGCATTTGTAAAGCCTGCTGAAATATCCAATCCTCCTGCGCCACCCGTTAAGTTATCAATCGCTTGTGATTGAAACCCTGCTGTATGACTTAACACTTGAATACCTGCCCAGATACCTGCTGAGTCAGTACTCCAGATATAACCTAAACGACGAGATAAATCAACCGAAGCTTTGTTGTTTGCATAAGCCGGAATGTCCCAGTCAGCAAAAATACCGGCAAATAAATCGGTGTAAGTAGTTGTGCTATTGTTTTTGATGTAATACTGCATCATGATGTATTTATTATCCGGAGCTTGAATCCATGCATAGGCATTTTGACGAACAATCAGATTCATTGGTAGTGATGATGTAACGCCACTATCTTTGAAAGTAGAAACAGCATCGAAATCTGAAACAACTCCTGGTTGTGTTCCTACGATATTGATAAAAGGACTCCAGTCAGAATCATAAGTTGCTGCATCTCCGCGAACATTATCAGAAACCTGTGTTCCGGTTGCACCAATCATCAAACCCATTTCATACAAAATAGTCGGACTTCCTTTGTAAGTAAATCCAATTCCCTGTGTTTGTCCGGTAGTATTAAAACCAATCAAACTACGGCTGGTAATACTTGAACCGACATCGTTTATCTGAATATTCAAATAATCTACATTCACAGTTACCCTGAAATAATAATCGTCTGTATAGGTTCCATCCGTCATTCTTAATTTGAAGACGACATCCTGATTGGTAGGAGCTGTAGGGAGAATTCGAACAAGATAAGGATTTGGAAAATTAGATGCAGTATCCAATGTATTGATTACACCGTGCGTAAAAGTGTTTTGTAACACAGATACATAAGTTGATGTCGAAGAAAGAGTACAAACAAGATTAGTTGTCGGGCGAAGTAAGTTTTCTAAAATCGCAGTGATATTTAATGTGTCGCCGGCAACAAATACATTATCGTTTCGATCTGTCAGGTTGAGAGTTTGGACTAATAATCCAGGTGAAACTGAATCGGTCAGTGCGCGATATAAATTGACACGACCTTTTCCTAACTTTCCTAACAATGCACTGTTACCTGTTGCTCCGTAAATGTTATCACAAGTCACACGTAACTGCATCGCTGCCTGCAAAGCATTCATCGATGGGAAACGTGAACGAACCACTGCCGCACAACCTGCTGCTACCGGAGAAGCCATAGAGGTTCCGGTCATTGCTGTATATGAATTATTAAAAACAGTTGCATATACATTTGTTCCCGGAGCACATACATCTATATTGTAACCAAAATTAGAATAGTTGGCTTTGCTATCGGTTTGTCCGGTAGCTGCAACAGATGTAACATTAGCATAAGAACTTGGATAATGATCTGTTTCCAATCCGTCATTTCCGGCAGCACCAACCATTAAAACATCATTGTCAAGTGCTGCATAATTAATAATATCTTGCTCAAACTGACTTACACCGCCTGTGCGACCCCATGAACAATTGATCACATTCGCTCCATGATCAACTGCGTACACGATACCAGCATATCCATCATTGATAGCACTCGTACTTGCGTCGAGTGAAGCTTTCACAGGGAGAAACTTGCAAAGAAAACCCGGAGCAGCAACACCAGTTGCATTATCAGTTACCGCTGCAGCACATCCACTTACGTGTGAACCGTGTGTACTGGAAACTACCATTGGGCTATTATCGTTTTCACTTACATCCCATCCACGGAAGTTATCAATATAACCATCGTTGTCATTATCAATTCCATCAATTGGATCAGCATAGTTGTATTTGATATTACCTGCCAAATCAGGATGATCCCAATCCGTTCCACTATCAACAATTCCGATTACAGTGTTGGTATCACCTTTCCAGATATCCCAACCATTGTATGCATTAATTTTTGCAAGGTGATACTGACTTGTAATTTGAGGATCGTTTGGTGTGTAGTCGAAGAAATTTAAATACAAAGGCTCTGCATATTCAACTACACCGGTAGCAACTAACTCATTAATGAGCTTTCCTAATTTTACAGTTACCGGAAAGTTCAGTTGGTAAATTAATCCCAGATCAACCGTTTTTGCGTTTCTCTTTGAAACCGATTGTGTTGCTTCAGGCGAATGCGGAAACTTTTTTGACACTTCCGGTTGATTGTATCGCTGAAGAACAGCAGTTACTTTTTGCTCGGTAATTCCGCTTGGTGTACAAAACGATTTATAAGCGGGCTTCATTTTCAATATAATAACACCGGGAATATACTGCGCGCCATTATAAGTATTTAGAACAGTTGAAATTGAAGTAGAAGGTCCGCCGGCAAATACCTGACAGCAAGACATTACCATCAGCATGGTAATTAATTTTTTCATAAGGTTTGGAGTTGAATGTTTAAATGCGACCCCAATGTAATAGCATTTTTTACACAATCAAATGAATTGAATCTGAATTTGTCAGAACACCGTCACCCTTTAAGGTCAGAATATTCAGGGATCTCTTCCAGAAAATGGTAGGATGTGGTGGAATGATCAATCCGACAACAAATGGTTTCCAGACCATTACTCAACACATAATAAGAAAGATTTAAAACACGATTGTATCTGGCGGCCTGGTCAAATACTTTCTGATTAATTTC
>JAYSPU010000061.1:0-11951 GCA_043721935.1 Bacteroidota bacterium
CTAGTGGACCTGTTGTGGCGCCAGCTGCATCGCAGGGTAGCTATGTACGGTTGAGATAAGCGCTGAAAGCATCTAAGCACGAAACTCGCCTCAAGATGATACTTCCTTTAAGGGTCGTCAGAGACTATGACGTTGATAGGTTGCAAGTGTAAAGACAGTAATGTCAAAGCTGAGCAATACTAATTGCCCGTAGACTTTTTATCTGATAAGATTCTTAAGTTATTGTTCGTTGTGTTTTCTTCTCATATATGTCAAAAGTTATTCAAGACATTTATGGTGATTTTAGCGTTGGTGTCCACCTCTTCCCATTCCGAACAGAGAAGTTAAGCCCAACTGCGCAGATGGTACTGAAGTAACATTTGGGAGAGTATGTCGTCGCCGTAAACTATAAGCCCCATATCGAAAGATGTGGGGCTTTTTTTTTGATCTTTTTTTAGGAATTTTTCTGGTCTTGAAAATATACCTCTCATGAAATTGCTACAAGAGTTATTGATAGCCTGATTTAGTTAATCACGTAGTCCTTTTTCTGAAATGATTTGATCGGAATGTGTTCTTAAAGTAACTTGCTCCGATTACATACTTAAATAAAAAACGGAGTTGCTGCGAAACAACTCCGTGTATGTTAAAAAAAATAGGGGTGTGAAAAGTGTTAAAGAATAACCCAAACGTACAATTGTTATCTGTTTATATAGTGCTTAAATGAGTGTATTGTATAATACAATGAGTAGTTCGACATTATCATTGAGTCGACGGTGTATTCAAACCTTCATTTATTGTTTAAAAGAAGTTAAAAGTGTGCAAACTGCTCAAGGAATTTACCCTTTCGATTTCTTGCAATTGGTACAGTTGTGCCGTTATTCAAGACCACATGTCCCGGATTTCCTCGCAAGTATTTCTTAATGTGTTTTACATTAATTAAATGTGAGTGGTGTATTCTGAAAAATGTATTTCCTTCTAAAATAGATTCTACATCCTTAAGAGTTTTTGTAATCACTACCTTTTCTTTTGAGATCAAATACAAAGTCGTGTAATTACTGTCTGATTCGCAATGAATAATTTCAGAAGTTAAAATAAACAGTAACCCGTCTGAGGTTGGTACAGCAATTTGGTCTGTTACTTTTTTTGTTTCATTCAACCGTTTAAACAATGCATTGAATTTCTTGGTGATGTTCTTTGTATGATTCCGTTCAAGCCGTTCAATTGCCTCCTTTAACTCTTTTGTGACCACTGGTTTTAACAGAAAGTCTAGCGCACTGTGCCGTATCGCCTGAATAGAGTACTTGTCAAAGGAGGTGGTAAAGATTAATTCAAAATGACAATCTTTGACTTGTTTTAACATTTCAAACCCATTCATTTCCGGCATTTCAACATCTAGAATTACCAGGTCAGGTTCGTGTTTTTTTATTTGTTTAATTCCTTCTTTTCCGGAATGACAGACTGCAACTATTTCAATTTCCGGAACATTCATTTCTATGATATCCTGTAGGATCTCAATACAAAAAGGTTGGTCATCTACAATAATAGTTTTAAACATATAGCTCGTCTGAAAATCTAATTTAAGTTAAAGTATTGAATTAAGTACTATAATTTTTTCGTTCATTTAATCATTCTTTACTCTCATACTTATTTGTCTTAATAATCTACAATATTGAATAGATTACTTTATTATTTAATTATTTATTTTATTTTAAGTGCACAGTGTGTAGCTGCTCAACCATACTTTGATCTTGTAGGGATAAGTTATTTTCAATCGTTTGCTGGAAAAAAATTGACCAGAACTACATTGAGTGCTTTTAATAGTTTTGTCAATATACCAATTCGGCATGATAGTGATTTCACAATTATTTCTTCAGAGTATGCTCATTTGGCCATTTCAATTCGTCACCAACCGGATATCAATCTAAATGGATACAGACTGTCTGTTACCAGGCTTCATTCATGGAAGGCTGGTTGGAAATCTGCCTTTGTATTTAATGCAAGATCGAACACCGGTTATTCAAGTGCTTTCAATACAGAGAATTTTCAGTTTGGTGGGGCTTTTGTTTCTACCAAAAAGGTGTCTGATTCATTTAAATATAGTTTCGGTTTATACTATAATAGTGAATACTTCGGACCCTTTTTTGTTCCATTGATAGGTGCTAATTGGTTGGTTTCTAAAAACTTCAGGATCTTTGGACTGTTACCTAATAATCTTTATTTGGACTATAAGCTCTCCAGGTATTGTCGTGCAGGATTCACTTTTTCATTCATTACTTCAAGTTATAGAATAGAATATGACCAGTACTTTCGTTACAATGAAAATCAAGTAAGAGCTTATGTCAATTGGATTCTTGGCTCTTCACATGTTCTTTCGTTAGAAGCAGGTCATTCTGCTGGAAGGAAATATAGTAAAGGTCAAATTGATACAGAGATTCAGGAAGACCATAATCTACTGGCCAGTCAGGGATGGATTTTTAAATTGAGTTACACTTTCAGAATTTTTGAATAACGATCTATTGAATTTATGGGAGTACGATCCATTTAAGAATTGATTTCTTGCCGTTTGCCTCGGTCCTTTGAATAAGGTAGATTCCCGCCGGGTAACCTGAAAGTGTTATGAAACGCTGATTCTTTACTTCAATTTTCTTCAGGAGTTGACCTTTTGCGTCTGTAATCTGGATTTCACTTGATCCTATTACTTCATTTAACAATACAATGGATTGACCGCTTGACGGATTCGGATATAAACGAATTCCGTCAATAGCATAACCTGCTTCTGTTAATCCGTTAGTGAAATCTATTGTATCAGTTACACATACGGTACAACCAAATGAATCGCTGACGCAAATTTCATATATCCCTGCAGGTAATCCTTCTATTAACGAATCGGTTATTTGTCCAAGTGATGGTTGTATTATTGTCATATAAGGTGGAACTCCGCCGGTAAGCTGGAGGTGGATTTTTCCATCAGCACAAAGATTACAACTTGCATTCGTAATTTGTCTTGTAATATTTATAGGTAACGATGTCGTAATTGACATTGGAGTAGAAGTACTGATACAACCATTGGCGTCTTGCAAGGTGAGTGTGTATTGGCCGGCTCTCAGATTTGTTAATTGCGCATGCAATGAATCTACAACGTTCCAATTCGTTTGATAAGGTTGCGTGCCTCCGGTTAGGCAAACATATAATTGTCCTGTCGAATCACCGGAACAGTTTAAGTATGTTTGACTACTGTCTTCGATCAGTGTTATGGCAATCTCAGGAGTAGAAGGAATATGAATTGCTTTTGTAAACAGACATCCATTCGCATCCGTAACTGTGGCGAGCCATGTTCCACCGGGTAAATTCGTTGCAGTCGCTGTTGTGATTGTTGTTGGGGTGTTCCAGAAGTAAGTGTATGGAGCATTTCCTCCTGTTGCTAAAATTGTTGCGCTTCCGTTGTTGTTTGTTGAACATTGTGTGACAGATGATATCGCAGTAACATTGGCAGTTAAATTTTGAATAGTAGCATTCACTCTGTATGAAAAAACAGAATGGCATCCTGTAGCATCAAAAATTTCTACAGAGTACAATCCGGGAAATAAATTGAACTGATCTTTTTGAAAGGTGTGATACAAAGAATCATTCGGGAGTTCAACCCAGTGAAATGAATAGGGTGGTGTTCCTCCCGAAATAGTTAATTGAATGGAGCCATCATTTTTGCCTCGACAACTTACATTGTTTATGTTAGCGACAGACTGGATTCCCGATGTTGTGCCGAGATTAATGCTCCTAAAATAAGTACATGCCTGATTCCAGATACTGGCAATGACTGTATAAGTTCCGGCGTATAGATAATCGTTAGATTGAGTTGTAATACCATTGCTCCATAAGTACGAAGTAGGAAATGACGTGTTCAGATTCATTGATATACTTCCGTTATTGTTGCAATTAGTCGGCGTTGAATTAATGTTAATGGCTGCTGTATATTGTGTGTCAATTGCCGCCGGCATTTTTATTTGTGCATAACGACTGCAACCTGAATACGGATCAGTGGTGAGGACGGAATATTTTGTGCCGTTAAAACTTGCTGTAATTCTGTCTGTCGTTGCTCCTGTATTCCATAAATAAGTAAGTCCGCCACGACCGTAATTATTAGTAGTGGATAAAGTATCAGTCGCATTTGCAATCAGTCGTGCTGATGTTGAAGAAATACAGTAGGCATTTATCGCCACCATAGGATTTGGTTTTACATGAATGCGAATCGTATCAGTAAAACCTTCACATAAACTATTCGCATTTGTGACATAACAAGTATATTCTCCATCTGCAACTGCTTTGTAAATTTGTCTTGATTCGTTAGGAATGATTCTACCCTCGTGGTACCATTGGTAAGTAGTGCCACTCGATGCATTCATCCAACAATATCCACCTTCGCAGAAGGATGTGTCGTTAAGAGTGGTCAATGTAGGTTTGGGTTGAATATGGACAGGCAAATTAAATTCATTCAAACAACCATTTCCTTCGTTGAATTTCAATTGAAGATGTGCAGTATATTTTCCGGGTAACAAATGTATTGTTGGAAAAAGAAGAGTGTCACTAAAATTGATGCTTCGTATAGGCGGACTATACACAAAGGCATTTGTTGTTCCCGATATTGTATTTCCCTGGTATGGATAAACAATACTTGAATCAGTGTCTTTCGTAATCCAAAAATTAAAGTTTGTGTATCCTTCTGTCGGGCCGGTATAAGTGAAAGTAATTCTTTGTGTTGCAGTCGAGTCACACAATGGTGTGTTCGAATACATCGTCAATGGATGAGCTGTTGAGGAGACCTGGAAAGTTTGTGCAAACCACATAAAGCCTCCCGGTTGTAAGTCGTTTTGTTGCGGCGTCCCTCTGGCAGATTGAGGGCTATTCCAATAGCTGTTTATAAAGTATAATTCAGCCATGAAAATATTATTCCCAAACCATTGAGGAAACCAGGAGCCAAGATAATTTGAAAAACCACCGTTGACATCAGACTCTGAATAGAGTAAGGGATGTAAGTCTGTACTATCACTGGTAGATGGATCGTTGAACGGATAAGAGTAATAGTGATTATATCCGGCTGGATCCGGAGTTAAATAAGACATGAGTACTCTGTCGGCTATTTTCCTGTGAGGATTTGCACATGTTGGACACGGTGAACAATTGTTGCAGCCGTCCATCCCTTGTGCGACCGTATAACGGCTATACGGTGATGTACAGAAAAATAAATTACCCAGATAAAATTCAGTTGTTAACGGAGTAAGTGGATGTAATGAATTATTCATTTGTTTCAGCGAATCCATGTAAAGGGCCATGTTCATGTAATTGGGCCATTCTGTTGGACAGCTGAACCAGAATTCTGATTCAAGATTAATGACATCTATATCGGCCTGACAGCTTCCGCAAGAATTGAAGTCTGAAACACGAAGAACAAATTTTATTTGCTCGGATAATTGTTGTTCGATTGATCCAATGGGAAAATCTTTTTCCGCCAGGTAAAACATTTTTGAAAACCAGTGATTGTTAATTTGTTCCGGTCGTAATCGGTAGGAAGGTGTGACAGGGTATCGATCCATAAAGGCTAACAAGCTGTCAAATGTACTAGTGCTTCCGCCGATGGCTCCTATTTGAGTGATACAATATTCGTTTTTTGCTTTTTCAATAAAACGGCAAAGATGTTTTTCTAATTTTTCATACTGCCTTGTATTTTCATTCCATAAAATAGTCGCACGACCTAATATCTTATGCATATCGTACAAGGCTAAATAAGTGATATGGTTTTCTGCACAGTAACGTAAAACTGAGTCTTCTTTTTCAAAAATGCCATCGTTGTTATTGTCAATTCCTAAATATGAAAATGCAGTATCTACTTTGCCGGATGAAGTTGTTTTTAAAAATCGGTCAAAGTAAAGTCCACGGTGTGGATCTCTCTCAGGTGCTAATTGTCCGAAACTACAATGAGATGTAATGAGAAAAAAGAAAAGTAGGCAGGCAGAAAAGAAATGTTTGATCATAAAAGTTTAGAATTTGAGAGAGTGAATTGAGTCCTTGATTTATTAGTCTGGATTCTGTAGTCTATTTTCAGAATAGAGATTACAGTCAAAAGGTAGCATTTTCTCCGAATTTTTAAAATTTATTTTTGCAATCGCTACTATTCTGTGGGTCGAATTTTAATGACTACAGATTTACTGGTCGGCGTGTTACTTTTATCAGCTGTTGAATCGATGGGTACTAAAACATTGGTTTCGGGAAAATAGGTGGCTATGCATTGTTCCGGTATGTCAAAAGGTACAATGATAAAGCGGTGAGCAATGCGTTCACGTCCGGAGTGTTCATTGATTAAATCAACTACATCGCCTTTCTTATAGCCATTTCTTGATGCATCTTTTTCATTAATAAAAACTACTCTTCGTTCATTTAGAATTCCTCGATACCTATCATTCAACCCGTAAATGGTAGTATTAAACTGGTCGTGACTACGGATGGTCATCATCATGAATTCGTCTTGTTGTAAGGTAGGATTGATATATGTAGCCAGATTGAATTGAGCTTTTCCTGATAGGGTTTTAAATTCGTTTTCCCTTGCTGAATTTGGGAGGTAAAAACCACCTAATTTACGAACTCTGGTATTATAGGATTCAAATCCGGGAATGATTTTTTCAATGTCATTCCGTATTTCATCATAATGTTCTAAGTAACGTTTCCAGTGCGCAGTGTTTTTTTCTCCAAAAAGTGCAAGTGCTAATTTGCATACAATTATCGGTTCACTTAAAAGAGAATCACTCATCGGTTTAAGACGGCCTTTGGACATTTGGATAACACCCATAGAATTTTCTGTGGTTACAAATTGTTCTTCGCCTTTCAAAACATCATGATCACTTCTTCCGAACGTAGGAAGGATGATTGCTTCCTGTCCCGTAATTAGATGACTGCGGTTTAATTTTGTTGAAACTTGCACTGTTAGTTTGCATTTTCTTAATGCTGCAGCTGTAAAAGTAGTATCAGGAGTGGCAGACAAGAAATTTCCTCCCATTGCAAAAAATACTTTTACTTTTTCATCTGACATAGCATGAATGGACTCGACTGTATCATAGCCATGTTCTTGTGGTGGGTCAAAATGAAAAACATTTTTTATTTCGTTTAAAAATTCTTTCGATGGTTTCTCATAAATTCCCATTGTCCGATCGCCTTGTACATTGCTATGTCCTCTGACAGGACATGTTCCTGCTCCCGGCTTGCCTATACTGCCTTTCAATAATAGGATATTTACAACTTCTTTAATTGTATCCACAGCATTTTTATGTTGTGTTAATCCCATTGCCCAACAAGCAATTATTTTTTTCTTTTGGCTTAATAGTTCTACGACTTGTTTAACTTGTTCGAGATTGATTCTACAGCTCTTTAAAAGGAAATTAATGTCTAATCTCTGAATGTGTTCTTTGTAAGACTCAAATCCTGTAGAGTGATTTTGAATAAAATCTGAATCAAAGACTGTCCCCGGATTTTTAGCCTCTGCTTCAAAAAGTAATTTAGCAACAGCTTGTAGTAAGGGCATGTCACCGTTTATTTTTACTTTGAGAAATATATCTGTCAGTCTTGCTTTAATGCCTAATGCGCCTTTTACAGATTGAGGATCGTTGAAGGCTAGAAGTCCTGTCTCCGGCAATGGATTGATGGAAATAATTTTACATCCGTTTTCTTTCGCCTTTTGTAAGGCCGTTAACATGCGAGGATGATTGGTTCCCGGATTTTGTCCGAGAATCAGAATGACTTCTGCTTTATAAAAATCTTCCAGCTTAACAGTTCCTTTGCCAATTCCTAAGCTTTCTGTCAATGCAACGCCACTTGATTCATGACACATGTTACTGCAATCGGGAAGATTGTTAGTTCCGAATTGTCGCACTAACAATTGATAAGCAAAAGCTGCTTCATTGCTGGTTCGACCACTTGTGTAAAAAACTGCTTCGTCAGGAGACGTACAAGCGTGAAGGTGAGTTGCAATCAATTCGAATGCATGATGCCATGTGATTGGTTGATAGTGTTGGTTTCCTTCAGGCAAATACATGGGTTGTGCAATTCGCCCTTTCTTTCCTATTTCATAATCGGTAAGTGCTGCTAATTCCTGAATTGAATACTTTGCAAAAAAATCAGCTCCAATTATTTTTGTTGTTGCTTCTTCTGCGATTGCTTTTACACCGTTTTCACAATATTCACCTAAGCGAGAACGCTCATCATCCGGATCAGGCCATGCACAACCCGGACAATCGTATCCGTCTTTTTGATTGAGTAATAAAAGTGATTTGACGGCACGACCAACTCCCATTTCTGAAAAAATGTGTTTGGCACTTGACCAGATAGCAGGAAATCCTGCAGCTACATTTTTGGGATGGATAAGTTTTAATCCGGTGAAGCGATCCGGATTTTCAGCTGCGGTCTGTTTGGGATCCCTCATTCTATTTGTTCAAATTTGTAAGTGGATTGTCATAATTGTCACTTTGATCTTCTGATGTTTCATCCAGACATTTGAAATCTTTTTCTACTAAAAGAAATGTTTTTTTTCCATTGCCAATATTCTGTTCGCTTTCAAAGCCAACTGTATTTGAATTGATCCATTGCTCTGCCATAGCAGTAGGGATGGTTAATGCAATATGATTGTCTTTAAATTGTGCAGTCAGTTTTTCAGAAGAAACAGATTGTTCAATTGAGTAGGTAAGTACAGAAGTTCCAAATTCAGTTTTTTCTTCTATTTTTTTAAATTGAGAAAAATAGTCGAGCTCTGATTTTGTCAGACGAAATCTGATCTTGTTTCCTTTGATACGAAGTTTCATGATGATAAAGTACAAATACTTTTTTAAATGACAGCTGTTGGATTAGTATAAATATTTAATCCATCTTTTTTTAAAAAGCCAATTAAGGTAATATTGAATTCAATAGCTAATTCGACGGCAAGACTGGATGGAGCACCAATTGAAGCAACACATTGAATGCCCGCCATAATGGCTTTTTGAATTAGTTCGAAGCTCGCTCGTCCACTCAGAAGAAGAATGTAATCTTTTAAAGGAATCCGATTTAGCATCAATTGATTTCCAATTAATTTATCCAGTGCATTGTGACGGCCTACATCTTCTCTTAAAGAGGTTAACCGGCCATTACGTGTAAACAGTGCAGAAGCGTGGAGTCCGCCTGTTGATTCAAATATTTCCTGATGTTGGCGAAGAGTTGCCGGAAGTGTAAACAATATATTTTGTTCAACAACTATTGGATTGGTGATGTCATTTCCCGGTTGAATGGTACGGATAGCGTCCATCGATGTTTTCCCGCATACTCCGCATGACGATGTAGTGTAAAAGTGACGGTTTAACTTTTCCAGACTTATTTCATTCGATTTATTTAAAAAAACTTCAACTGTATTTAATTTTGTCAACACTGTTTTTTCAATTTGGAAAAAATCGGTAATGATTCCTTCTGTGAAAAGAAATCCATTCGCTAACTCTGCATCATTTCCCGGTGTTCTCATCGTGATGGAAATAGTCTTACGGACTATTTCATTATTGATGTTTTGAATTAAAATAATTTCCAATGGTTCTTCTATGGCAAGTGTATCTTCAACTTCCAGGTTTTCCCCGTTTCGACTTTTTGTGATTGGAAATAGAATAGTTGTATTCATTTTGTAAATGTTGATTTTGTTTCTTGAAATTGTTCAAGTGTATCGATACTAATTAAAGCCATGTCCTTTTCTAAGAACAATGATTTTTCTTTTTTCAGAAACGTTGAAAGTGAGTATTCTGCTTTTTGATATTGTATTAATAACTTTTCAATTGCTCTTTGATTGTAAATAGCAAGTAGCGGCTCCGGTTGGTCATTTGCTGAAAAACACACAGCATCAAGAGAATCGTTATTTGCTTTCAGAAGTTGATCAATATGTTCAGCTTTTAAGAATGGATAATCACAGCCAATGAAAACATAGGAGCTTGCATTGACTTTTTTCGTAACGCTTAATAATCCTGAAATTGGACCATGATTTTCATATTGCGCATCGTCAACAATAACATGATCAGTTAATTCTTTTTGATTTCTATTTAAAGAAATAAAAGTAGCATCACATTTTTCTTTCAATATATTATAAAGGTGATATCGTTGCGGTTCTTTATGGTAAGTGATTAAACTCTTATCAGATCCCATCCTTAAACTTTCTCCACCACAAACAATGATTCCGACGATCATGATTTTTTATATTTAATTTGTAAAATAGATGCTGGCATTAAATGTACAAAAATGTGTAAGAACCTGTAAGGATAGTGTCCTTTAAGCCAACTTCATAATGCCTCCAAAGTCCATCTTTGTTGTAGAGAAGGCAGGCCCAGCTTGCTTTCTTGCAAAATGAAAAAGACAAAACTAATTTTATTGTTAGTTGTAATTGTTCGGATTGCGGAAGCACAAAATTGTGATCCGTCGACACCGGTATTCAATATTAATTTAACAGGGCAACCAAATGGAGTGTGGACAAGTCCTTCTGTTATACGAGCAGGAAAATGCTGTAATGCCTCAGGACCTGATGTATGTTTGCAATTCAATATTACATTAGATAGTGCTGCACAAGCAATTAATTTTAATATTACCTCAGGAGCCGTTCCCGGTGGTGCATTGTTTTATCAGGTTAATTGTGGCCCTCCAAGTGTATTAGGAACGCCTATTTGTTTAAATGGACCCGGACCGTATGTTATTACTTTTTGTAAACCGGGTAATAATACTAATACATATGCGATTTCAGCTATTAGTCGGCCACAGTTAAACGGTACGCGGTGGGTGTCTGAAGCATGTAGTGGACGTATGTCTGTTACAAATCTTGTAACAAGTTCGATCACCTGGTCATCAGTACCTTCTAATGCATTATACAATTCATTTTTAAGTTGTACTGCCGGCTGCGATTCAGTTTCCGTGCAAGCTCCTCCGGGAACTACATTGCCGGCATATATCGATTATCGTGTTTGTGGGACAGTTGCCGGTATGTGTGGAGCCACGAATTTTTGTGATACCATGCGTATTAATTTTGTAAATGACTTAAGTGTTGCTATTACTCCTGATGCTCCTGTGTTGTGTTTTGGTGTGAATGATACGCTATTAACAGCAATACCGTCAGGCGGATTACAACCTTATAGTTACAGATGGAATACAGGTGTAACAACAGCTTCAATTCGGGTTGGCCCGGGAACTTATTATGTTCAATTAAATGATGCTAGGAATTGCTCCATTGCATATGACACTGTTATCGTGACTCAGGTCTTAACACCGGTTGTAGCAAACGCCGGATTAGATCAATTTGTTTGTGTCAATAGGCCTTCTGTTCAATTGTCAGGAAGTGTGCAGACTTCTTCAGGAGGAATGTGGTCAGGAGGTAGCGGAACTTTTTTACCCGGCCCTTCAGTTTTGAATGCAGTTTATAATCCTTCCACAGTTGAAATTAATTCCGGTAGTACAACGCTTACATTGACAACTACAGGAAATCAAGGTTGTCAGGCTATGACTGATCAGATCCTGATTTCTATCCTTCCAAATCCTGCGGCTTATGTGAGTGGATCATTATCAGTTTGCTTGAATTCAACCGCTGATTATCGAACCATCTTTAACACTGAATATAGATACAGTTGGACAGTTATAGGAGGGCAAGTAATTTCATCCAATCAAAATGCAATTACGGTACGATGGAATTCTGTCGGAACAGGAAATATTGATTTACTGGTAAGTGATATTAACGGATGTGATTCTCTTATTACCGTGCCTGTGGTTGTGAATCCACTGCCGGCTCCGGCGATTTCAGGTCCGTTGCAAGTTTGTACTCAGGGAAATTTTAATTATCAAACATCGGTTACAAGTGGAAATTCCTATTCGTGGACAATAACAAATGGTGCAATCATTTCTCTTAGTGATAGCAATACCATTTCTGTAAATTATTCGGGCTC